>JAOPYS010000287.1 GCA_025964465.1 Thermoleophilia bacterium | reverse complement strand
GCCAGCTTGCCTGTGGAGCGGACGTGGTTCGAGCTCAAATTACAGGCTACGCTCGTAGACGCTCATACCAAGCCGGCCGTGGACGCGGGTTCGATTCCCGCCGCCTCCACCTCCGTGATTCCAACGCGCCAGAGCCCTCGCCTTCGGCGGGGGCTCTGGCGTTTCCATCACGCAGGTGGAGTGCCGGGTGCGCTGCGCGCACCCGGCGTGGCTCGCTCGTCGTCGCGGGGTCGAGCGAGCTCGCCCCGCTCCTCCTCGCGATCCACCGCGGCGGTCATCAGCAACTGCCTCCGCTCGCGCGCTGTGCGCGCTCGTGGTCGGCAGTTGTCGATTGCCAAAGTCGGAATGTCCCGTGTCAGGCAGCCCCGGTAGGTTGTCGCCCGATGATTCACGATGCAGACAGGCGGGATGCCCGGATGAAAACGCGAACGCCGGGCGCGCGAGCGGCGGCGGCCTGTCTGGCAGTGTCGTCGATCGCATATCTGGTTCAGCGGATCGCCACGCCGGTTGCGGGTGGGGGCAAGCCTGCCGCCCAGGTCTCGGATGCCGCCGGCAACCTCAGTGCCATGAAGTGGGCGCTCGTCTTCGACCTTCCGCTGCTGCTGCTGGTACCGAGCGTGCTCTTCGTGGCGATCCTCGCAGGAGGAACCCGGTCTCGGCTTGCGACCTGCGGCGGTGCGTTCGCGCTCCTCGGGGTCACGGCCGGGATGTTCATGCTCGCCAACGACGTGCTGCTCTACGAGGCTGCCCGCGACGGGTCGAAGGGGGCGGTCGCGCTCGTCACGTCGTACCAGGAGAATGGCCTGTTCCTCGCGATGTTGCTCACCTACCTGCTCGGAACGGTGGTCGGTTTCCTCCTGCTCGGGGCGGGACTGTGGCGCTCCCGTGCGATCCCCCGTCCCTGTGCACTTGCCATGGCGATCTGGCCGATCGCAGCGTTCGCGCCCAAGCCCACGGATGGCGTCCTCCTGGTCATCGGAGCTCTGGCCTGCGCGTGGGCGTTCCTGCGGAATGAGGATTCGGCGGCCGACCGCAGAGACGCCTGAATCCATCGCGCGTCTCTCGATTGCCTGCTCGAGATCCACCGCCGAATGTGCGAGCTGCGGGTGCAGCGGCGGCTCAGCGTCGACGATGCTGACGGGCGGGTTGATCGCCGGTGCGGCGGTCGTCCTCATGGTCGCGACCGGACGTCAGACCTCGAACGTGCTGACAGCGAACTGAACCAACGAGGAGGAGACGCAATGGAGATCACCCGCAACGAACTCGACACCGTTCGTGGACCGGCCGACTGGTTCACGGGCGACGTCTACATCGACACGATCACCAACCCGGACGACCGCACCAGCCTGGGCGCAGCCGCCGTGCACTTCACGCCGGGGGCGCGAACCGCGTGGCACACGCACCCGTTCGGGCAGACGATCTGGGTGACCGAGGGGGTCGGACTGTGCCAGCGCGAAGGCGGGCCGATCGAGGTGATCCGACCCGGCGACCGCGTCTACTTCGAGCCCGGCGAGAACCACTGGCACGGCGCCGCGCCCACTCGCCTCATGGTGCACGTCGCTCTTCAGCAGGCCGACGAGACGGGCAGTCCCGTCAGTTGGGGCGAGCACGTCTCCGATGAGCAGTACGCCGCGGCTCCGCCGATCGTGGACTGAGCCCTGCGGACCGGCCGACGGCGCGCAGCGGAGGGGGCGTCACGTAGGATCGTCGTCCCATCGAACTGCTGGTCGTGCCGAACGCCGTTCGGTGCGACGCGGAGGAGGCCCCCCGTGTACCGAGCAATCCGCTCCAACCTCGCGATCGTCATCGCGTTCCTTGCGCTCTTCGTGGCCATGGGCGGCGCCTCGCACGCCGCCGATGCGGTGGCCGTCATCACGGGGCGAGACGTCAAGGACAGCTCCCTGACCAGCGCGGACGTCAAGAACGGGTCGCTGCTCAAGGCGGACTTCAAGGCGGGTCAGTTGCCGCGCGGATTGCAGGGCGCGGCCGGGGCGCCGGGGACGCGAGGTCCTGCTGGTGACCGAGGACCCGCCGGCGCAGGCGACCCGGCGAGCTTCTACGACCGTGCGCAGAGCGATGCGCGGTTCCTCGGGATCGCGGCGAAGGCCGCCGATTCGGACACCGTGGACGGCCGGGACGCCTCGTCGTTCGGGGGGAGGCCGCAGACGTCGACGGCCGGGTTCACCGAACTGTCACAGTACTCCTCGTGTGATGTCGGCTCCGTGACACCGACGGTGACGGTGGACGTGGGCCCATCAGGCCTGGTAGCGGTCTACGCGGAGGCTGTCGTGCGAACGGGCACCTTGACCAACTCGATCGACGTCTTCCTGTACGAGGCCACGGACTCGCCGAGCTGCGGCGACCAGATCCTTCGCTCGACCGCTGACACCAACGTGGTTCGTCGAACCGGTCCAGGCCTCACCTCAGGCACCGTCGTGCATGGGTCGTGGCTGATCTTCCGCGCCACACCCGGTGTTCGGACGTACAAGCTCGTGTACGGCGCGCAGCCGAACTACACGGCGACAACGACGTTGCCGAGCCTGGACAAGCAGTTCCTGGCGGTCCTGCCGCTCTAGGTTCCTGAGGTGGTCCCCTACACGGTCCGCAGGGCCTCGGTCGGTGGCAGGCGGGAGGCGCGGATGGCGGGGACGAGGCCCGCGACGGCGCCGATGAGGATGGCGGAGGCGATGCCGCCCAGCCAGGCCTCGACGGGGATGACGACGGCCCAGCCCTTGGAGGTGGCGTACAGGGCGGTGGCGAGGATGCCGAAGAGCACGCCCACGACGCCGCCGATGACGGCGAGCAGGATCGACTCCGCGAGGAACTGCGTGCGGATCTGGCGCTGCATGGCACCGAGCGCGCGGCGCAGGCCGATCTCGGAGCGCCGTTCGAGCACGGAGATGATCATGATGTTGGCGACGCCGACGGCGCCGACGATGAGCGCCACGATGCCGAGGCCGAGGAACAGGCTGTCGAAGGCGCCGGCCGCGGCCGCGCGCGCGGTGAGCACGTCGGATGGCTGGCTGACCGCCACCTCCGAGGGGGACCGGGGATTGGCGGTCCGCGCGAGCAGCGACTGCACGGCGGCTTCGTGGCCCCGCTCAGTCCGGACGTAGATCGATCCGGGCGCGCCCCCGAGCTGCGCGTCGCGCACGTCCACGTAGCCCAGGTACTCCCTGGCAGCCGGGTACCCGACCAGTGCGCTGACGTCGGTGTCAGGCGCCAGGGGCGACGGCCGCAGGATGCCCGCTACGTGGAACCAGCGTCCGCCGACCCAGATGCGTTGCTCGGCGTGGATGCGATCCATGCCGAGGCGCCTCGCTGCCGTGGCCCCGAGCACCGCGACCGGCACGCGCGCGGTGCCGTCGTTCAACCAGGCGCCACGGGCCAGCCCCGTGCCGAGCACCGTCAGGAGGTTGGCGCTCGCGGCGCGCACCTGCAGGCCGCCCGTGTTGGTCACGGGCGTCAGGCGGCTGCGGTAGACGCGGTCGCGTCTGAGCAGCGCGGTGTGCGCGACTTGCGCGACCTGTTCAAGGTGCTCGATCCGTGCGGCTGCCTCACGGGGGAGGTGCGCGTCGCCACCCGTGATGCGCGTGCCGCCCTCGACCGTGAGCAGGTTGGTTCCCAGACGGTCGATCTGGGCGAGCAGGCCCGCCTGCGACGAGGCTGAGAGCCCCAGCACTCCGACGATCGCGGCCGTGCCGATCGCGATGCCGAGCGCGGAGAGCGCCGCTCGCATCGGGCGGGCACGCAGGCCGACGCTCGCGATGCGCAGCCCGTCCCGCCAGTGCAGGCGTACGCCGCTGGACGGGCTCACGATGCGGCCGCCCGGGTGACGTCCGAGACGACCTGGCCGTCCAGCACGCGGATCTGGCGGGGGAGCTGCGCTGCGAGGTCGGCGTCGTGGGTGATCATCAGGATGGTCGCGCCGCCTGCGTTGAGCTCGTGGATGAGCTCCATGATCGACGCTCCCGTGGTGCTGTCGAGATTGCCGGTGGGTTCGTCGGCGAGGACGATCGCCGGGTCACCGACCAACGCTCGAGCGATCGCGACGCGCTGGCGCTGCCCGCCGGAGAGCTTGGACGGCCGGAAGCTCGCGCGGTCGGTGAGCCCCACGCGGTCGAGGGCCTCGTGCGCCAGGCGGTTGCGCTCCGCCGCGCCGACCCCGGCGTAGAGCAGCCCGTCCGCGACGTTCTCGTGGACGGTGGCGTGCTCGGCCAGGAAGAACTGCTGGAACACGAAGCCGATCTGCCCGGCGCGCAGGTGCGACAGCTCTGCGTCGCTGAGCCCGGCCGCATCGACGCCCCGGATCCGCACGACGCCGCTCGTGGGTCGGTCGAGCGTCCCGATGATGTGCAGCAGCGTGGACTTGCCTGATCCGGAGGGGCCGACGATCGCCGCGAGCTCCCCGCGCCGGACGGAGAACGACACGTCGCGCAACGCGTGCACGGGCGGGTCCTCGCCGTAGACCTTCGCCACGTGGTCGAGCTGGAGCACGATGTCCCCGTTCATGGCGCGGGCACGACCACGTGGTCGCCCTCGTCGAGGTTGCCAGCGACCTGGACGCGGCCTGCCGCGGTGTCGAACTGGCCGAGCTGCACGGCGACGAGCGTGCGCTCGCCACCCCTGCGGACGAGTTCGACGCCGTAGCCGCCGCCGGACTTCCCGACCACCGCCGCGACCGGCACGCTCAACACATCCTTCACCCCCGTCGCAGCGATCTCCACCTGCACGGGCCCGGCGTCGAATCCCTTCGACGCCGCGGCATCATCGAGTGCGACGAATGCCGGCACCGACGTGTCGGCGGGCGCGTCGGCCTGCCCGTCCGGAGCCGAGGCGACGGTGCCGATCCGCACCACCTTGCCCGTCGCCACCGAGTTGTCCGGCAGCGTGACCCGGGTGCGGGCGCCCACCCGCACGTCGCCGCGCTGCGTCGATTCGAGGCTGACGCGCACGACCAGCTGGGTGGTCGTCGCCGTGGCGATGGGTGTGCCGGGGCGTGCCGGACCCCCCAGCGTGGCGGAGACCTGCGCGATGCGCGCGGCCCCCGGCAGCACCACGGACGTCGCCGCCGTGAGCCGCCCCGTGGCCGCGAGGCCTCGCGCGCGTTGCAGTCGCTCGAGCGCCCGGCGCGTCCCGAGGGTGAAGGTTGCGCTGCGCTCGTCGATGCGCACGCCCGCGGCTCGGTCGAGGCGCAGCCTGTGCAGGTTCCGGTTGAGCTGGCGAACGTCGCGACCTGCCGCCCCGGTCGCGAGGGCACGGTAGACCGGAACCGTGCCGCACACGAGCAGGATGGGTCGATCGTCCACGCGGTACAGCACGCCGCCGCAGGGGATCTCCTCGCCCGGGTGGGGGAGCGCGGTGAAGGTTCCGCTCGCGTTGTTGATCGCCACCGGGGGCGACCCGTCCGCCTGCGCCCCGTACGCGAGCGTGCCGGTTGCCGACACGGCATCCGCCAGGTCACCGCGTTCGACCACGGCCGTCGACGTCGGGATGGCCGTCGCCCCGGAACGGGTGTCATCGCTTCCGGACGCGGCAAGGCCGGCGCCGGCGAGGGCGACGACCGCCAGGGCGGCGCTGCACGTGAGCACGACGGTGCGGGGCCTCATGACTGCGCCGCGATCGTCTCGTCGAGCTGGGTCCGACACGTCGCGATCGCCGCGTTGAGGATGTCCATGCCACCCGGCCGATTGGACGACGGGATCTTGTTGGTGTCGATGACCGGGTCTCCGTTCACCGGGTCGGGAAAGTCCTTCACGCCGTTGCTCCGCATGCAGTTGGCGAAGCCGAGCGACTCGCGCTGCTGCCGCTGCGAGCGCTTCGAGCTGAGCGTCCCGGGTGGCTGCAGGTCCTTGCACGCCGAGACGGCCGCGGTCCACACCTCCGGGCTGACACTGACGCCGTAGTCGAAGTCACCCGAGGGGCCCGGGTCGGGGAAGTCGCCCACGCCGTGGCTGCGCACGCAGTCGGCGAACTTCACGCCCTGTTCCTGCGTCTCGGCGGCCTTCGGTTGGCCGGCGTCGCCAGGGTCACCCGCCTCCCGCGACGGCTCGCCGGAACATCCCGCCAGTGCGAGGCTGGTGAGGAGGAGGAGGAGGAGCAGTGCTGCGGTTCGGTGGGTTCGGGCGTCGGTCATCCGTGCATCCTCGGGTCGTGTGTCGGGTCGTCGTAGGGCTCGGGGCAGCCGTCTTCGACGGCTCGGGGTCGGAACTCGTAGTGCCACCGCTCGTTGGCGTAGGTCTGGCACAGGCCGTACTGCGAGCCGTGCAGCGACAGCCAGTCGGTGGCCGCCGCTGGCTCGATGTCCACCGCGTCACCGGAGACGTGGGCCGACCGGTCGGGCGGAGCCACCCAGCGGGCGGCTTCGGCCCTCGAGCCGTACTGCGCAACCGCCTCGTCGAGGAGGCGCTGCTGGTAGGCGGGCGAGCGCCATCCGCTCGCCACCTCGAACTGGACGCCGTCGTGGGCGGCATCATCCGCTGCCCTGCGGATCGCGGCCAGCAGCCACGGCTCGAGCCTCGCGACGCCCGGGGTCTCGTCGTCGAACACGGAGGTCCCCTTCGCCACGGCTCCTGCCGACGGCCCCGACGCGCTGGTCGTGCTCGGCGCTCCCTGCAGGGGTGGGCGCCGACCGTCCGGCGACGCGGGCGTCGCCGCCAGTGCCGCGGTACCATTCCGCGGGGCGCGTGGTGAACCCCGCCACCCGTGCACGAGCGCTGCCGTGCCCAGCACCGCGACTGCGAGCAGCACGGCTGCACGAGCCCTGCTGGTCCGAGCGGTTCGGACGTTCCTTCGCGCTGGTCGACGCCGGTTCATGGTTCCCAGTCAACCGAGGGGCGTGTTCCCGGCGCGTATGGGTTTTTCCATACGCGGACGATACGCCGCGCCCAGTACGATGGGCAGCATGCGAGTACTCGTCGTCGAGGATGAGCCCTACCTGGCACAGGCCATCCAACGCGGGCTGCGCCTGGAGGCGATCGCGACTGACATCGCGGGTGACGGCGATGCCGCGCTCGCGCTGCTGGGCACCAACTCCTACGACGTGGCGGTGCTCGATCGCGACATCCCCGGCCCCTCCGGCGACGAGGTGGCGCGCACCATCGTCGCCTCCGGCAGCGGTACGCCGATCCTGATGCTGACCGCCGCCGACCGCCTCGACGACAAGGCCTCCGGGTTCGGGCTCGGCGCCGACGACTACCTCACGAAGCCGTTCGACATGCAGGAGCTCGTGCTGCGCATCCGAGCACTGCAGCGCAGGCGAGCCCACGCGCGGCCGCCCGTGCAGGACCTCGCCGGGCTGCGCATCGACACCTTCCGTCGCGAGGTGTTCCGCGACGGGCACTTCGTCGCGCTGACACGCAAGCAGTTCGCGGTGCTCGAGGTGCTCGTCGCCGCGGAGGGCGGGGTGATCAGCGCGGAGGAGCTGCTCGAGCGAGGGTGGGACGCGAACGCGAATCCGTTCACCAACGCCGTGCGCATCACGGTGTCTGCGCTCCGCAAGCGCCTCGGTGAGCCGTGGATCATCGCGACGGTTCCGGGCGTCGGCTACCGGATCGACACCGCGGCCACGGACGCCGCATCGAGCGACCACCGTGGCTAGACCCGCCGGCATGAGCGTGCGCCTCAAGCTGACGTTGAGCTACGCGGGCTTCCTGATGATCGCCGGTGCCCTGCTCATGGGCGTCGTGTGGGTGTTCCTGCTGCGCTACGTCCCCGACCAGCTGGAGCTGCGGCTCGGGAGCAGGTTGCACACGGGCGTGTTCCCCGTGCGCTCGAACCTGCTGCGCGAGTTCGCACCGCGGGCGGCGGTCGCGCTGGCGGGCCTGCTGGCCTTCGGGCTCGCTGGCGGCTGGTGGCTCGCGGGGCGGATGCTCGCGCCCCTGACACGCATCACCGAGGCGACGCGCACGGCGGCCGGTGGCTCCTTGTCGCACCGCATCGCGCTCGAGGGTCGCAACGACGAGTTCCGCGAACTCGCCGACGCCTTCGACGCCATGCTCGGGCGCCTGGAGGCACACGTGGCGGAGCAGGGGCGCTTCGCGGCGAACGTCTCGCACGAGCTGCGCACGCCGCTCGCCACGACCAAGACCCTGCTCGAGGTCGCGCGGTCCGACCCGGAGCGCAGCACGCCGCTGCTGATCGAGCAGCTCGAGGCGATGAACGGCCGGGCGATCGACCTCACCGAGGCGATGCTGCTGCTGAGCCGGGCCGAGCGTCGTTCGTTCGCGCGAGAGGCGGTCGACCTGTCGCTGCTGGCGGAGCAGGCCGTCGAGACGTACCTGCCGATGGCGGAGGAGCGCGGCATCCAGCTCACGTCCTCGGGTGAGGCGGCCCCGACGATCGGGTCACGGGCGCTGCTGCTTCAGCTCGCCACGAACCTCGTGCACAACGCGATCGTCCACAACCAGTCGTCCGGGGGACGGGTCCGCATCGAGACCGGCGCCTCGGAGGACCTGGTGACCCTCACCGTGGAGAACACGGGCGCCGAGCTCGCGCCCGGGCTCGTCGCCACCCTGACCGAGCCGTTCCAGCGCGGCGCCGGTCGGGTGCGGGGGCACGACAGCGGTGTGGGGCTCGGCCTGGCGATCGTGGCCAGCGTGGCCGAGGCGCACGACGGCCTGCTCACCATCGCGGCACGTGACGGGGGCGGGATGCGCGTGGTGGTGCAGCTGCCGGCCCGAGGGCGCGGCGCCGTCAGTTGATGATCGCTCCGCGCGGGCTCGTGCGGATGGTGGCGAGGCGTTCGCGCCACGCCTGCAGGGCGTCCGGTGTCAGCCGGGTCCACTCGGTGACCTCGCCCACGACCCGCAGCGGTTCGGTGCTGCGGAAGGAGCGGGTGGGATTGCCGGGGAACTTCTTGTCCGTCACGTTCGGGTCATCCTCGAACGGACCGGTCGGCTCCACCGCGTAGACGCGGGGGGTCGGCGCGCCGCCGGCGAGCTCCGCGGCGACCTCGGCCGCGAGCCCGGCGCCGTCGGCGAACGCGGTGAAGTAGACGTGGTTCATCACGACGTCCGGGTGGTAGTTGGACGGGCGCCCCGCCGTGAGCAGGTCGCCGACTCGGAGATCCGCCACCGTGCCGTGGAAGAACGGGCCTCCGTCTCGCGCCTCGTGTGTCACCGCTCGCTCCCGTCCGTCTGCGTCGACGGGATGGTATCGCCGGCGTCCGGGTCGCTCGCGGGCTTCACGACTTGCTATATAGGTGGCGAGCGATATAGTGGGTCGAGATGAACGCATTCGATGTCCTCCATGACCCGGTCCGCCGGCGGCTCGTCGAGCTGCTGGCGGAGGGCGGCGAGCAGGCCGCAGGGGATGTCGGCGCGGTCGTCCAGCGGGAGTTCGGCATCTCCCAGCCCACGGTATCCCAGCACCTGCGCGTGCTGCGCGAGAGCGGCTTCGCCCACGTGCGTCGCGCCGGCACCCGCCGGTTGTACGTCGTCCAGCCCGCGCCCCTGCGCGCCCTGGACGAGTGGCTCGGTCGCTACCGCGTGCTGTGGGAGGACCGCCTCGACCGGCTGGGTGACGTGCTCGACGAGCGGCACCCGCGCACCCACCCCCACACAAGGAGCCCCGAATGAGCACGACCCCCACCACCGATCGAAGCACCGAGCACGCGACCTTCGAGATCGAGCGCACGTACCCGCACCGACCCGAGCACGTCTTCGCGGCGTTCGCCGACCTCGACGTCAAGGTGCGCTGGTTCGGGGAGGCCGCAGCCGTGACCGACGGCAGCCAGGCCCTCGACTTCCGCGAAGGCGGCACGGAGCGCCTGCACATGCAACTTCCCGACGGCACCCCGATGACGTACGACGCGCGGTACATCGACATCGTCCCGGCGTCGCGGATCGTGTACTCCTACGACATGACCATGGGCGGCAAGCGGATCTCCGCGACGATCGCCGTCGTGGAGCTCACGCCGGCGGACGGCGGCACCCGCCTCAAGCTCACCGAACACGGGGTCTACCTCGATGGGCTCGATCGACCGTCCCAGCGCGAGGACGGCACCGAGCAGCTGCTCGAGCGGCTCGGCGCAGCGCTGGACGAGGTGGCGGCCGGATGAGCATCGTCCGGGTCCACAGCCTGTCCGTCTCGCTCGACGGCTTCGCCACCGGCGAGGGACAGTCCCTCGAGGCGCCGTTCGGCCACGCGGGCACCCGACTGCTCGAGTGGGCACTCGGCACGCGTACCTTCCAGGGCAACATCCACGGCGGGACCGGGGGATCGAGGGGCGTCGACGAGGCCTACGCCAGCACGTGGACGGAGAACGTCGGCGCGGAGATCATGGGGCGCAACAAGTTCGGTCCGCAGCGCGGCCCGTGGACGGACGAGGAATGGAAGGGCTGGTGGGGCGACGACCCGGTGTTCCGCGTCCCGGTGTTCGTCCTCACGCACCATCCGCGCCCCCCGATCGAGCTGGGGGGCGGCACGACGTTCCACTTCCTCGACGCCACACCCGACGAGGCGCTCGAGGCCGCTCGTGCGGCGGCGGGCGGCAAGGACGTGCGGATCGGCGGAGGGCCCACCACGGTGCGCTCGTTCCTCGAGGCGGACCTCGTCGACCACATGCACGTCGCGCTCGTCCCGATCGTCCTCGGCCGCGGCGTGCGGCTCTGGGACGGGCTGGAAGGACTCGAGGAGCGGTTCGCGATCGAGGCGGTGAGCTCGCCGAGCGGCGCGACGCACCTCACCTTCGAGCGTCGACCGAGGGCCGACGCCTGACGGTCCTCACGAGAAGCGCCGCAGCCTGAGCGCGTTCGCGACGACCGACACGCTCGACAGCGCCATTGCGAGACCGGCGATGAGCGGGTTCAGCAGGCCGGCTGCCGCGAGGGGCACGGCTGCGATGTTGTAGCCGAACGCCCACGCGAGGTTCTGCTTGATGGTGCGGAGCGTGCTTCGTGACAGGCGAATGGCAGTGGCCGCGTCGCGCAGGTCGCCGGAGATGAGCGTGATGTCGGCGGCCTCGATCGCGACGTCGGTGCCCGTCCCGATCGCGAGGCCGAGGTCGGCCTGCGCCAGCGCCGGTGCGTCGTTGACGCCGTCGCCGACCATGGCGACCGTGCGGCCGCGCGCCTGCAGGCCCCGCACCACATCGGCCTTGTCGGCAGGAAGCACGTCCGCGATGACCTCGTCGATGCCGACCGTCGCAGCGACCGCGCGGGCCGTGGATTCGTTGTCGCCCGTGAGGAGGATGGGGTGCAGGCCGAGCCTGCGAAGCTGGGCGATCGCCTCGGCCGACGTCTCCTTGACCGTGTCGGAGACTTCGATCAGTCCATGCACCGCGCCATCCCACGCGACGAGGACCGCCGTTGCGCCCCCTGCCTGGGCCCGGTCACGCGCGCTGGTGAGCGCGTCCGGGACGGTCAGGCTCCAGTCACGCATGAGCCGGGGCGTTCCCACCACGACCGCGTGCCCGTCGACGATGCCCTCGACGCCGAGCCCCTCCCGGTTGGTGAAGTGCTCGGCCTGCGCCAGGGTGCCCGCTCGGTCGCGGGCGGCTCGTGCGATGGCGGCCGCGATCGGGTGTTCGGAGTCGTGCTCCAGTGCGCCGGCGAGTCGCAACACGTCCGCTTCGTCGGCGCCGTGTGCGGTGATGTGCGCGACGGTCATCCGGCCCTCGGTGATGGTGCCCGTCTTGTCGAGCACGACCGTGTCGACGCGGCGGGTCGACTCGAGGATTTCCGGTCCCTTGATGAGCACGCCGAGCTGTGCACCTCGCCCGGTGCCGACCAGGAGGGCCGTGGGCGTCGCCAGGCCGAGCGCGCAGGGGCAGGCGATGATGAGCACGGCAACCGCTGCGGTGAACGCATAGGTGAGGCCGGCACCGTTCACGAGCCAGAACCCGACCGTGAGCGCGGCGATGACGATGATGACCGGCACGAACACGCCGGCGACGCGATCGGCGAGCCGCTGGATCGGGGCCTTCCCCGACTGTGCGTCGGTGACGAGCCGCGCGATCTGCGCCAGCGCGGTGTCCGCGCCGACCCGGGTCGCTCGGACGACGAGGCGACCCTGGCCATTGATCGTCGCCCCGGCGACGGTGTCACCGGCGCGCTTGAGCACGGGCACCGATTCGCCCGTGAGCAGGGACTGGTCGACGGAGGAGGACCCGTCCAGGACCTCGCCGTCCGTCGCGACCTTCTCGCCGGGTCGCACGACGAACGAGTCGCCGACACCGAGGTCCGCCACCGGCACGCGTCGTTCGTTGCCGGCGGCGTCGATCACGGCGACGTCCTTGGCTCCCAGTTCGAGCAGCGCGTTGAGCGCCGCGCCCGCTCGGCGCTTGGCGCGGGCCTCGAAGTAGCGTCCGGCGAGCAGGAAGACCGTGACGGCCGATCCGACCTCGAGGTAGATGTGTCCGCTCGCCTCCGAGGCGTCGGGCAGCAGCTCGAAGCCCATCCTCATGCCCGGCATGCCGGCGTCACCGAGGAACAACGCCCACAGTGACCAGAGCCAGGCGGCGAGCACGCCCATCGAGACGAGCGTGTCCATGGTCGCGGTCCCGTGGCGCAGGTTCGTCCAGGCAGCGCGGTGGAACGGCCATGCGCCCCACACGATCACCGGCGTGGCGAGCTGCAGGGCCAGCCACTGCCAGTCGTCGAACTGGAGTGCCGGCACCATCGACATCAGGAGCACCGGGGCCGCGAGCGCCGCGCTGATCACGAGCCGGCGCCGGAGCGGTGCCGTGTGGTCCTCGTCATCCGCCGTCGCTCCGTCGTCGACAGCAGCGGGCAGGCTCGCCGCGTACCCGGCTGCGGCCACCGCCTCGAGGAGTGCGTCCGTGTCGGCGCGCGAGGCGTCGTAGTCGACCGTCGCTCGCTCGGTCGCGTAGTTGACGGTCGCGCTGACGCCGTCGAGCTTGTTCAGCGAGCGCTCGACGTGCGTCGCGCACGATGCGCAGGTCATGCCCGTGATGGGCAGCTCGACGTGTTCCGTCGTCGCGGCGGACGTGGGCGATCGGTGCTGGAGGGTAGACATCGGGGGCCTCGTGACGACGGTCGTGTCGGATACCCGCAGTGGGTATCGTCACCTCGAACCGTAGCGGCCCGCAGCGTCGCTGTCAAATACCCCCCATGGGTATGCTATGGTCGTGTCATGGACACCACTCCGACACCCGATCCCGGCCATGGCTACGCAGCGCACAAGGAGCAGCTCCTCAAGCGCCTCAGGCGCGCAGAGGGGCAGGTCCGCGGCGTCGCGAAGATGGTCGAGGAGGACCGGTACTGCATCGACGTCCTCACGCAGATCTCGGCGCTGCGCGCCGCGCTCGACAAGGTCGCGCTCGGGCTCGTGGAGGACCACGTGCGCCACTGCATGGTCAAGGGCAACGAGCAGGACCGCCTCGGACGGGCCGACGAGCTGGTCCAGAGCATCGGGCGTCTCGTTCGCTGACGAGCGGGTGTCGTCGACGTCGACACGACCCGATGTCAGATGGCGCGCATCCGGTTGTTGCGCGCGTCATGGGTGAGCTCGGCCACGCCGAGCGCCTCGAGCAGCGGGGGCAGGTAGACGCCGAAGCGTCCACGCAGTCCCTTCTTGGTGCCGTACCAGCCGCCGACCGGGTTGTCGGCGCTGCGGCCCCACGCCTCGACCGTGCCGTCGGGCGCGGGCTTCTGCTCGTCGGCGCCGCCCAGGTCCATCCAGTCGCCGTGCTCTACGAGCATGGCGTGGAGGTCCTCGATCGCGCGCGCGTCGTAGGTGAGCCTGGTCTTCCCGACCTGACACACGATCACGGCCGGATCGACCGTGTCGTCGCGCCACATCTCATAGCTCGACCTGCCGGGCGGCGTGGTGAGCTGCCAGGGATCCTCCGGCGTGCCGGTGCCGGCGCTCACGAGGCCCGGCCGAACGCGCCGACCAGCTGCGGCGACTGGGCGTGGGGCGGCGTGCTGCACCGCTCCGCGAGGCCCCCCTGGAACGCGCGGAACGCGGGCAGCGACGTGAGCGGTGGTGCGCCGTCGCCGTCCAGGTGCGCGACGTGCAGGAAGGTGCAGCCGTCCTCGAGCAGGTAGGTCGTATAGCTGAACCCGTCCGGGTCGCTCGCCGCGAGCTCCGCATAGACCTCCTCGACCAGCCGCGTGTTCTCCGCGACGTGCTCGGGGTGGACGGTGTACCTGACGACGGTCTCGCTCATGGGGCGCCTCGATCCGGGTGGTTGGTCACTACATAGACTGGCCGCGGAGGTGGAACTCATCGGTGAGTTGTCCCAAGGCATGACGCAGGCGGCGTTCACGACGGTCGTGGCGCCGCACACCCGCGAGCTGGAGGTGCACTGCTACCGCATGCTCGGCTCGTTCCACGACGCCCAGGACGCCATGCAGGAGACGCTCGTGCGTGTGTGGCGCGGCATCGATGCGATGGAGGATCGCGGCGCGCTGCGCCCCTGGCTGTACCGCATCGCCACCAACGTCTGCACTGACGAGCTCGCCGGCCGCCCGAGACGACCCGAGCCCGTCGACCCGTACCCCGACGCACGCATCGAGGGCCTCGGCGCGCAGATCGTCGACCCCGAGGCGCGCTACGCACAGCGCGAGGGAATGGAGCTCGCCTTCCTCACGGCGATCCAGCAGCTCCCCGGGACCCAGCGTGCCGCGCTCATCCTGCGGGACGTGCTCGGCTGGAGCGCCGCGGAGACAGCCGACCTGCTCGATGTGACCCTCGCCGCCGCCAACAGCATGCTCCAGCGTGCCCGCGAGACGATCGATCCTGCGGTCGCGGCGGTCTCGCCCACCCCGGTCGCGTCGGCACAGCGCGTGCTGCTCAGCCGATACGTCAACGCGTGGGAGCAGGTGGACGTCGAGGCCCTCGTGGCCCTCGTTCGGGAGGACGCGGTGCTGCGCATGCCGCCGCAGCCGCACGTGCACGGCCCGGCCGACATCCTCGCGTTCCTGCTCGGGCGCGCCGACATCCGCACGCTCCGTGTCACGCCGACGTTGGCCAACGGGCGACCGGCGCTCGTCCTGCATCGGATCGACGCCGCCGCGGCGGGGG
>JAOPYS010000242.1 GCA_025964465.1 Thermoleophilia bacterium | reverse complement strand
TCCGTACGCTCCAACGAGCGGACCGGGGACGCCGCACGCCGCGTCTCCAACAGCGCCACCGTGCAGGCAGCGGTCGCGCGCATCCAGTACGCCTTCCAGAACGACCTCGGCTCCGAGCTCGACTACTACACGCTCGACGCGGACGACCTGCGCAGCGTGACGCAGCAGCCGGGCAGCACTTCCCGCGTGCTGGAGCCGGCAGCGCTGGGCCTCCCGAGCGTCCTGGCCACCGTCGGCAAGGTCTACGAACACGTCCCCGCGCCCGACGGCACGAGCCGGCTCAGCCAGGTGCCGCAGGTGCAGCCCGCAACGGTGGTCGAGGAGCGGATCCCCGTGGATCCTGCCGTGTGTCGCGCCTCGGGACTGCCGGCCGCGAACTGCACGTCCGACGTCCGCGCGTACTGGCAGGTCTACGAGACGATCACGCCGGACACGACGGGGTCGGAACCGCCGAACGTGGTGTTGTACCTGCGGACGTGGCTGGGCTCGGGACGGAACTACTCGCGTCCGTCATACGCCCGAGCCGAGCTGCGCCCGGGACGCTTCGCGGACTTCCAGCAGATCTCCGACGGCAACGTCAACATCGGGGCCGGCGCGTCCATCAACGGGCCGGTGCACTCCAACGGCCTCGCCGACGGTTCGTTCTCGACGGTGGAGGAGGCGCCCGCCGGGGCCGTCAACGGCGACGCCCGGTGGATCTACGTGAACCCCGGAGCCACCTGTTCGGGCTCGGCGTCCCTGTCCATCACGAAGGGCACGATCGCGGCGGGCGGGTGCCCGAGCGTCGGCGCGACGGGGCAGACGATCAGCTTCCTGCGCGTCACGGATTCGGTGCAGACCATCCGCACCGCCGCGGCCGCAGGCCGACCGGGGGTCCGGACGTTCACCGCGCCGGCGTCGCGGCGCGGCGGCGAGAACATGTTCGAGGCGTACGCCACGGCGTGGCGCGTCCAGCTCCAGGGGAACTCGATGAGCGTCCAGTACCCGGATGGCACCGGCGCCGGCACGTACCCCCTCGGCCGGGTCAACGCATTCGTGTTCGACGAGGACGTCCGGGTCCATGGCACGGCCGCGCGCGACGTACGCGTGACGATCGCGGCCGAGCGTCCGAACGGGGGCGCGGCCTCGATCTACGTGGATGGCGACATCATCAAGGGCGACGATCGTCTGTCCAGCATCGGCCTCATCGCACAGGGCGACGTCGTGATGTGGATGCAGAGCACCGGTGGCGTCGCCTCCTGCCCCGTGCGGAAGCTGCAGGCGGCCATCGTCGCCGCGAGCGGCGGCCTGACCATCCCCACCAAGTACGCGACCGACGAGGTGCAGACCCTCGCGCCTGACTGCGGCGGCAACGTGCTCGTCGACGGTTCCGTGGCCGGGCACCGACCACCGCTCATGGTCTGGCGCTGGGACGGCTTCGGGGCGGGCTACACCGGCACGCGCACCTACCGCTGGGACGAGGCCCTGAAGCGCAACCCGCCGCCGTTCTTCCCGCTCACGGGGACCTGGCAGCCGTACCAGGTCCGCGAGGCGAACGTCGACTGCCTGTTCGACCCTGCACGGATCATGGACCCGGAGTGTCGATGACCAATCCTCCCATCCATCACGGCCGCCCCGTTCGACGAGCGGAACGCGCGTTCTCGATCATCGAAGTGCTCATCGCGGCACTGGTGCTCGCAGTGGTGGTCGTCGGGGCGACCGCCGTCCTCGGCGGGACCTCGCGCTCGCTCAGCTCCAATCGCGTGCGCGACCACCAGAGCACGCTCGCGAACGCGATGCTCGCCCGCATGCAGGCCGACCCGACGTGGACCTCCGCCTGTCAGACGCCGGGGTCGCAGTGGGCCGAGACCGGGACCGACTGCGACCTGACGGAGTGGTTGGCCAGCGCGTACCCGAACGTCGGGCGGTTCCAGGAGCACGGCGAGCAACTCGACTTCGACGTTCGCGTCGCGGCGCGCGGATACGACCTGGGGGCCGACGGGCGCGGCCCAGCGGACAAGGACGGCCTCCGGCCCGACCTGTGGAGGGTGACGGTCTCCGCGGCACCGTCGAAGGAGTTGGCCGCGCGGTTCCAGCACCTGGCACCGACCACCATCCGGGCCGAGCTGAACCCGTCCATCCGCATGCAGACGGGTCGCGTGACGATCGACGCGTGCATCGCCACCAACCAGTCCGATGAACGCATGCCGATCGCGAGCTGTGCCGGGAGCACCGACCGCACCAAGCTGCTTCCACCCGGGCCGCTCAACATGACCAGCACGAACTCGATCAACGGTACGTGCGACGGTCCCGTATCGCAGGAGAAGGGCTCCGACGAACGCGACTGCATCGCGTACAAGTGCGCGGATCCCGACATCACCGCCATGCCGGGGCAGGGCAACGTCGGGTGCGCGAGCATGCCCGGTTGGCAGCCGCCCAGCCAGTGGGACCAGTCCGAGCGGGACCAGACGTCCGTCGTGATGAGCCCGGCCCAGGGATCCGTGACGCTCAAGAGCACCCGCACCGGACGGGTGTTCGGGCCGATCACGCTCCAGTCGGGACGAGCCACCTTCCTCGACATGCCGGTCGGGGAGTTCGAGGTGACGACCTCGATCCGAGGCACGGCGATACCCTGGCGTTCCAAGAGCGTTCCCAGCACGGGGCTCGTCGCGGTCGAACCGGGCCTCAACAGCCGGGCCGTGCTCCTGTTCCGTCCGCCGCCCACCGGCCGCGTCAAGATCGAGGTCTCCTCGATCGACGTCACCAAGCCCTGGCAGCCCGTGCCGTATCCGGGCCTGGTCAGCCTCGAGCCGGACGGGACCCTCGTGGATTCGGGGTCGACCGTGAAGATCTGCCTCGTGCCGGCGCCCCAGGGCAGGCTGGTGGATGCGGAGGTGAAGTGCATCCAGGTCGCCCGCTCGACGTCCACGGTGGTGTTCAACTTCACGGACGTCGAGCCCGGTCTCTACACGGCGTACCTGGGCGACCCCACCTACAACGACTTCTACCCGCTCAGCGGGACCGCGGGATTCCTGTGGGTCCCCGAGGGGGGCGAGGCCACGGGCTCGAAGGGTGCCCCGACGAAGATCACCTACGTGAACAGCATGTGCGCCAGCGACGTTCGCAAGGCGATGGTGGCCGGCGGGACCACGGACCCGACGACCGGCAAGCCGGTGGAGCCCTGCTCCAGTCCGAGCGGGCCCCCGCCCGCGGGCGGCGGCGGGGGCGGCGGCTCCCAGTGACCGCGTGACGGCCGACGCGGGTCGTCGGGGCGGCACCAGCCCCGGCGCGTGACTCAGATCTTCTGCTCGGGCGCCTTCGCCTTGGCAGCGACCTGCTTCTTCGGCGCGGCCTTCTTCTTGGCTGGAGCCTTCTTGGCGGCCGGCTTGGCTGCGGCGTCGGTGGTGGCGCCCTCGGCGGCGGGCGCCTCGGCTGCGGCGCCGTCGCCGTCCTGGTCCTTCTTCTGCCAGCGCTTCTGCCCCTCGGGCAGCTCGGGGAAGTCGAAGATGACCTTGTCCTGGTCGTCGAGCTTGAGGCGCGCGCGGAACGGCTTGCCGGCGCGCGAACGGAAGCCCTGCAGCTCGTTCGTGGTGAAGCGCTGCTCGATCAGCTCCTTGGCCTCGTCGGGCATGAGCTGGCGCCCGGCGATCGAACGCCAGATGACGAAGCCGCAGCCCGCTTCCTCGCGGCTCTTCCAGCTCGTGCAGCCGTAGGCGCGCGCGTTCTCGCGGATGATGTTGGGCTGGCCCTCGTCGTTGAGCGTGCCGGCGGCGGCGCAGCGCGGGCACGGCCCGAGCTCCGCGCGCTGCATCTTCAGCTTCTCCTTGTCGATCTCGACGATCTTGCCCACCGTCTGCTCGGTGAATTCGACGATGCCCTTCATGAACTCCTCGGCCGAGAGCTCGCCGTGCTCGATGTCGCGCAGCTGCTTCTCCCAGTTGCCGGTCATGTCGGGCGAGATCAGCGGGTGCCCCTCGAGGATCTCGATGAGCTTCATGCCCTTGCTCGTCACGCGCAGGGCGCGGCCCTCGCGCTGGATGTACTGGCGCCCGATGAGCAGCTCGATGATGGACGCGCGCGTCGCCGGCGTGCCGAGGCCGCCGTCCTTCATCGCCTCGCGCATCGCCTCGTCGTCGACCAGCTTGCCGGCCGTCTCCATCGCCGACAGCAGCGTGCCTTCCGAGTAGCGCGCCGGCGGCTTGGTCTGCTTCTCCTGCGGCTGCTCGTCGTCGAGGCGCGCCGTGACGGCCTCGCCCTCCTCGAGCTTGGGCAGGTTCTGCTTCTCGTCCTCGTCGCCCTTGGCCTCGACCTCGGCGCCCTCGGCCGCCTCGCCGTCGACCTTCGCCTTGGCGGCTCGGGCGGCCTTCGACTCGTCGTCGTCGGCCTCGAGGCCGTACACCGCGCGCCAGCCCGGCTCGACCAGCACGCTGCCCTTGGTGCGGAAGTGCTCCTCCTCCACCTTGGTCACCACGACGGTGTCCTCGTGCCGGGCGATGGGGTGGAACGCCGCGAGGTAGCGACGCACGACCAGGTCGTAGACCCGACGCTCGTCGTCGCGCAGCTTCGACAGGTCGGCCACCTGCTCGGTCGGGATGATCGCGTGGTGGTCGTCCACCTTCTCGTCGTTGACGATGCGCTCGAGCGGCAGGTCGGTGAGCCCCGCCACGAACTTCGCCGCGTCGGCGTAGACCGGGATGCCGGAGAACATCGCGGCGCGTGCCTGCAGCTCCGGGACCATGTCGGTGGTCAGGTAGCGGCTGTTGGTACGCGGATAGGTGAGCACCTTGTGCTGCTCGTAGAGCGACTGCGCCAGCCCGAGCGTGCGGCGGGCGGAGTAGCCGAAGCGGCTGTTGGCCGTGCGCTGCAGCGACGTGAGGTCGAACAGCAGGTCCGGGCGCACCGAGCGCTTCTTGATCTCGGTGGACAGGACGGTGCCGGAGTTGCCGTTGACGCGGCTGACGCGGGCCTCGGCCTCCTCCTTCGTGCCGGCCCACGTCGCGCGCGGGTCGCTCTTGTTCTTGGCGGCGTCGAACCACATGCCGCTGTAGCTGCGGCCGGCGGGTGCGACGGTGTCGAACGAGGCCTGGACGAGGAAGTACGTCTCGGGCACGAAGTCGGCGATCAGCTGCTCGCGCGTGGCGAGGATGCCGAGCGTCGGGGTCTGGACGCGGCCGATGGAGACGACGCCGCCGAAGGCGGAGCGCCCGCGGATCGTCGCGGCGCGCGTGGCGTTCATGCCGACGAGCCAGTCGGCCTCCGAGCGCGAGCGGGCGGAGTCCTCGAGCGCCTTCATGTCGGCGCCCTCCTTGAGGTGCTCGAACCCGTCCTTGATGGCCTTCTTCGTCATCGAGGAGATCCAGAGGCGCTTGGTCGGCTTGTCGACGCCGGACACGGCCATCGTGTACGCGAAGATGAGCTCGCCCTCGCGCCCCGCATCGCAGGCGTTGACGATGTCGACGACGTCGTCGCGGCGGGCGAGCCGGTGGATGATCTTGAGCTGCTTCTCCGAGTCGCCGGAGCGGGCGCGCAGGCGGAAGCCCTCGATGTCGTGGGTCTTGCCGGGGATGATCGGCAGGTCCTTCACGCGCCACTTCTTGAGGGAGTCGTCGTAGTCCTCGGGCTCGGCCAGCTCGACCAGGTGGCCCACGGCCCACGTGATGACGCGCTCTTCGCTCTCGAAGAAGCCTTCCTTCTTCTCGAACGTGCCGGGCAGCGCCTCGGCGAGGTCTCGCCCCACGCTCGGCTTCTCGGCCACGATCAGGGTCTTCGACATGCCTGTTCCTCCCTCGGGATGCTCACAGCCCGGGACACGGCGGATCCCGGGGGCGCCGGAGAGACTAGCACCCGTGGTGGGCGCCGGATGTGCCAAAGTGCGGCATGCCCAAACCTCCTCGAACCTGTCGTGCGCCGTGGTGAGGGACGC
>JAOPYS010000228.1 GCA_025964465.1 Thermoleophilia bacterium | reverse complement strand
TGACCACGCAATCGACCCTCAGGGTCGGGTGCGCGGGCCCAGCAATGGGGCGACGCGGCCGATGCCGTCCTGCGGCCAGAGCGGTTCGGGCTCGTGGGCCTGGCCGGCGAGGCAGATGCGTTGGATGCCCGCGCCGAGCAGCAGCTCGGAGATGCGCGGGCGATCCTCCCGCGAGGTCGCGATGACGGCCGTGCCGCGCAGGGTGCCGAGCGCGCGCACCTGGTCGGCGAGTGCGGCCTCGTCGTCAACGCGCACGACCGTCAGCTGCGCGTCGCCCGCGTAGAGCGCCGTCTGCTGCGGGGCCAGCCCGGCCGCGATCGCACCGAGCACGTCCGCGTCGCGCGCCCGCCGCGCCGGCACGCGGTCGTCCACGCCGGGGGCCAGGTGGCGCGCCCGACCGAGCGCGAGCTCGCGCCCGACCGACTCCACGAGCGGTGCGGTCTCCGCCTCGCTCCCCACCACGAGCAGCCACGCCGGGCTCATGCAGCCCTGCTGGCGGAAGGTCAGCACGTCGTCGGCGAGCCGCTCGGCCCACGACGGGTCGACGTCCGCGCCCGGCATGGCGACCGCCACCGCCTGCCGCGACCCGTAGCCCGCCACACGCTCGGCGGCGCCTGCCGGCCCCTCCGCCTCGAGCCGGTCGCGCACCATCGCGATGGTCTCGTCCGAGCCGAACACCACGGCGCCGCCCACGCGGCTCCACGGCGGATCGCCCCCACCGCTCGACACGACCTCGATGCGCGCTGCAAGGTCCGGCTCCCACACACGCAGCCCGGCCAGCAGGTGGTGCAGCACCGTCTCGTCGCGCGACGGGCGCACGAGTGCGCGTGCGCCCACCGCGAGCGCCGCGGCCACGCCCTCGATAGCCAGTCCGGGCACCCGCCCCGACGCCAGCACGAGCACCTCGCCGGGCGCCCCGGACAGGTCGGCGTCCGCGCCCAGCTCGTCCGCGACCACGAGCTCCATCGTCCGCCCGCGACAGCGCAGCGCCACGTGCCGCAGCTGCGCCCGCACGTCATCTGCCGCGTACCCGGTGCGCGCCACGGTCTCCGCGACCGCGTCGCGGCACTGCTCCGACGCGGGCCAGCGCTCCAGCACCCGGTCCAGCGCCCCCAGCACGCCGGCTCGCTCGTCTCCGGTCAACGGCTCGATCGTCGTCATGGGTTCGGCGCCCGGTTGCCGGAGGGGATGAAGTCGTTGTGCTCGGCGTCGACCGTGCCGTGGTGCGCCAGCATCAGCCGCAGCTCCTCGAGTTCCGCCTCGCGCGGCACGCCCCACCCGTCGCGGTAGTCGAACGTCTCGCGCAGCGACCGCGTCCGGAAGTGCTCGTCGAGGATGTCGATCATGTCCAGGTCGACGAGCGCCGGGTGCATCGCCCCGCACGTGCGTGACAGGTCGATCAGCTCCGCTCGCAGCGACGCGATGTAGTTGGCCAGCCGCACGGACTTGAGCTTCGGGTCGAGCCCGCGCATGAGCCACGGGCGCTGCGTCGCGACGCCCGTCGGGCACTCGCCCGTGTGGCAGCGCTGCGCCTGGATGCAACCGATCGACAGCATCGCCTCGCGCCCCACGTTGACCATGTCGCACCCGAGCGCGAACGCCAGCATCGTGCGCTCGGGCAGCCCGAGGCGCCCGGCCCCCGCGAACGGCACCTGCTCGTGCATCCCCTCCTCGGCGAACGCCCGGTAGACCTCGGACATGCCGATCGCGAAGGGGAGTGACACGTGGTCGGCGAACGACAGCGGCGCCGCGCCCGTGCCACCTTCGCCGCCGTCGATGGTGATCAGGTCCGGCCCGGTGCCCGTCTCGCGCATCCGCTTCGCCAGCTCGGGGAAGAAGGTGCGGTTGCCGACGGCCGACTTGATCGACACCGGCAGCCCCGTCGCGTCGGCGACGCGCTCGATGAACTCGAGCATCGAGTCGACGTCGGAGAAGGCGGAGTGCCCGGGCGGGCTGATGCAGTCGACGCCCGCCTCGACCCCGCGGATGCGCGCGATCTCGGGCGTCACCTTCGCGCCGGGGAGGATGCCGCCGTGCCCGGGCTTGGCGCCCTGGCTGAGCTTGAGCTCGAGCTGGCGGATCGGCCCGCGCGCGATCGTCTCCTGCAGCTTGTCGAGGCTGAACTCGCCGCGCGCGTTGCGGCACCCGAAGTAGCCCGTGCCGATCTGGAAGACCAGGTCGCCGCCGTGCAGGTGGTGGTCGGCCAGGCCGCCCTCGCCGGTGTTCTGCAGGCACCCGGCGATGGCCACGCCGCGGTTGATCGCCTCGACCGCGTTGCCACCGAGCGAGCCGAAGCTCATGCCGCTGACGTTGATGATGGAGTTGGGCCGGAAGGCGTGCGCGCGCTCGTGCAGCTGGCCGATCACCTTCGCCGCGGGCAGCGACTTCGTGGGGTCGATGTCCGGTGCGGGGGAGGGGAAGGCGCTGTGGCGCAGGATGATGTAGCCGGGGGTGCGCTCGAGGTCGTTGTCGGTGCCGAACCCGAAGTAGCGGTTCTCGCCCTTGGAGGAGGCGTAGATCCAGCGCCGTTCGTCCCGCGTGAAGGGCCGCTCCTCGTCGTTGGCCGTGACGATGTACTGGCGCAGCTCGGGGCCGACCTTCTCGATCCAGAAGCGGAAGTGCCCGATGATCGGGAAGTTGCGCGTGATCGAGTGGCGCTTCTGGAGCACGTCGTGGAGGGCGACGAGCAGCAGCAGCAGCACGATGACGCCGAACGTGATGAGCCAGGGGTGGGAGAGCATGCGCTGGCCCTACCCGCGATCGTCGAGGCGCAGGCGCATCGGCGCGCCGCCGGGGCGGTCCGTGAAACCGGCGCGCCGGTAGACGGGTGCGGCGAGCGGTGCGGCGTACAGCTCGACGAGCGTGACGCCGCGCGTGTCGAGTTCGGCCAGCAGCAGCTCGACGATCGCGGCGCCGTGCCCGCGGCCGCGGTGGTCGTCCTCGGTGAACATGGAGGAGACGATGCCGAGCAGGCCCGTGGGGTTGCCCGGCGAGGGCAGGCGCTCGAGCACCTCCGCGATGCCGGCGGCGACGAGGCGGCCGGGGGAGGCGGGGTCGTCGGCGACGGCGGCGATGCGGGTGCCGGCGTCCAGGCCCTCGAGCAGGCGCTGGCGCGCGAGCGGGTGCCAGGCGGTCGACGCGGGCTGCGCGGGCATGCCGCTGGCGGGGCCGTCGGGGTTCGCACCCCAGTAGGCGAACATCGCCGCGCGCAGGCGCACGAGCTCGTCGACGTCGTCGGCCGAGGCGAGGCGCACGGCGCTCACGGGGCCACCTCCTCGAGCTGGAGCGAGCACCCCTTCAGCGTTGCGCCTGGCGCGCGGCCGACCAGTTCGAACCCGTCGCCGCGGCGGATGCCCAGGTCCTCGCTGCGCACGGCGGCGCAGCTCCACGTGTTGGCGAGGTCGTGGAAGACGAGCAGGCCCCGATCGCCGTCGGCGACCTCGGCGAGCGTCTCGGGGTCGACGACGCGCACGCGCAGGGTGGACGGAGTCCAGCGCGCGCCGGGGGCGGGGAGGGTGAGCGGGTGGCCAGCGGCCGCGGCGACGGTGCCCAGCCACGCCTGGCTCGACAGCTCGCTCATGCCGTACTCGTTCTCGCACCACGCCGGCGGCACGCCGAGCCAGTGCTCGACGCGCGCGAGCAGCTCGTCGCGGGTCAGCTCACGCGTGCGGCCCTTGTAGCCGCCCGTGTCGACGACGCGGCTGCCGTGCGGCAGGTGCAGCGCGTCCCAGCCTCCGTCCTCGGCGGCGTCGAGCAGCATCGCCAGCGCGAAGCTCGTGGCCAGGACGAGCACCGGAGCTTCCTCGCGCGCACGCGCGCGAAGTGCCTCCCACGCCGCCTCGGCCTGCACGCGGTAGTCGGCGTCGACGAACGCGCTCGCATCCATGCACCACGGCCCCGTGCGGATCCGGTCGTACATGTACGTGAGGGAGGAGTGCGGCGCGTCCGCGGCCGACGGCTGCAGCTGCACGCACTCGAGCGGCTCGCGGTCGCCGGCTGCGACGTCCGGCACCAAGGCGGCGCGGACGCCCTCGTCGATCGCCGCGTCGTAGTCGTCGAGCGCGCCGAGCCGGTGCGTGCTGCGGTCGGTGGACGTGGTGCCGCTCGAGTGCCACTCCGCAGCGACGGGCGCCGCGGCCTCGAACACGTCGAGCGTCTTGTACGCCGCGATCGGCAGCGCCGGCACGTAGCGCCACGTGCGCACCTCGGCGACTGTGCCCGTCGCCTCGCCCCGCCGCCCGAGCTCGAACGCGCACCACGCGTCGTACGCCGGCACGGCAGCGCGCTGCGCCGCGTACAGCTCGAGCGCCCGGCTGTCGAAGTCGTCTGGCATCGGCGCGCATCGTCGCACGCGCGCCTGCTCGGCGCCCGCCCCGCGTGCCGTGTGCGGCGTGCGGCGCACTTCTGTCCCGGCAGGCGGGACACATGTGCCGCCCGGCCTGTGGAAGGACGCGCGCGTCGCGTGCGATGCACTTCCGTCCCGGTGGGCGGGGCAGAAGTGCACTCGGACGAACCGTATGGGCGCAGCCGTGGGCTACCATGTCGCCATGGCCCACACCGTCCTGCACCTCGAGCGCTCCATCGACGCATCGCACGTCATCCCCGACCATCCCGGCAAGTGCGCGCGGCTGCATGGGCACACGTACCGGTTCCAGGTCTGGATCTCGGGCCCGGTCGACGAGACCACCGGCATGGTCGTCGACTTCTTCGACATCAAGCGCGACATCGACGCCTGGGACCACCGCCACCTCAACGACGAGGTCGACTTCATCCCCACTGCCGAGCTGCTCGCCGGGGAGATGCGCCGCCGCATCCTCGCCCGCGTGGTGGAGGCCGCGCCGCCCGGCGCCGCCGACCGCTGTGGCGTGCTGCTGCGCCTGTGGGAGACCGCCGGCGGCTTCGCGCAGGTCGGCTGGCTGACCCGCGACCCGCTCGCGCCGGCCGATGCCGTCCACGCGCTCGAGCTGCAGGGCGTCGGCGCCACGTGACCGTCGATGCCGCCACGCCGCACGGCTCGACCGAGCCGCCGGCCACCCGTCGTGGCACCCTGCCGGTCGTCGAGGTCTTCCACTCCATCCAGGGGGAGGGGACGCGCACGGGCGAGCCCGCGACGTTCATCCGCCTCGCCGGGTGCAACCTGCGCTGCCTGTGGTGTGACACGTCCTATTCGTGGACGACCGAGGGCGTGCGCGCCGCCGTGCCGACGACCGTCGAGGACCTCGCGCTCATGTCGCGCGAACGTGCCGTCGTGCTCACCGGTGGCGAGCCGATGCTCCACCGCCGCCGCCTGCCCGAGCTGATCGACCGCCTGCGCGCTCGCGGCGTGGCGCACGTCACGGTCGAGACCAACGCCACGCTCTGGGACCCCGACCTGGCGGACGTGGTCGACCTGTGGTCGCTGTCACCCAAGCTCCCCGGCAGCGGCGAGGTGGCCGAGCCCGAGACCATCGCCGCCTTCCTCGCCGGCGCGCCAGGTCGCGTGCAGCTGAAGTTCGTCGTCACCCAGCCCGGCGACCTCACAGCGATGTGGGCACTGCTCGACACCGTCGACGCGACCCTCCCGCCGACCATCCTCGTCCAGCCCGACGGCACGCGCTCCGACTACGACGTCGCCCTGCGCGAGCTGGTCGAGCTGGTCATGGCCGACACCGGAGACTGGCACGGCGTCCCCCGCCGCTCCCTCATCCGCGTCGGCGCCCAGGTGCACCGCGTCGCCTGGGGCCCCGCCGCCCGCGGCGTCTGACCCAGCGCGTTCGTCCCTACGACACGACCGTCGTCACGGCCTCGACGAACCGGCCGCGCTCGAGGTCGGTGGAGATCGCGGCGGGATAGAGCGTGATCGAGCTGGCGGTGGGGCCGGACGGAACGACGAGGATGCGGTGCTCGTCGCGCAGGCGCAACGCGAGGTCGAAGCCGCCACCGGTGCGCCCGGTGTCGAGGGCCCAGAGCAGCCCCGTGCCACGCAGCTCGAGCCCGGTGCTCGCGGCGAGCGGCTCGAGCTCCGCACGCCACGCAGCCGCCACGGACGCCAGCACGTCGGCGTGCGTCTCGAGGCGCTCGAGGGCGCGCAGGATGCCCGCGCACGCGAACGGCTCGCCCACCGAGGTGCTCGTGTGCGCTGGCTCGACCGCGCCACGATCCCACGCCTTCGCCGCGAGCCGTGCCCGCATCACCACCGCGCTGGCCGTCACGCCCGCGCCGATCGCCTTGCCCAGGCACACGATGTCAGGCCGCGCCTCGGCGATCGCCTCGGCCACCGTCGCGCCCGTGCGACCCGCGCCGCACAGCACGGCGTCGAGCACCAGCTGTGCGCCGACGCGGTCGCACTCCTCGCGCAGCAGTTCGAGGAATCCCGGCGGCGGCGGCACCACCCCCGCCCGGCCCTGCCACGGCTCGACCACCACGCACGCCACCTCGCGGTCGAGCGCACGCACCTCGCCCCACGCGTCCCAGCGCACGGTGCTCGGCAGCTGCGCCGCCCACGGCTCGCGGAAGTGCTCGCCGTGCGTCACCGCGAGCGCCAGCCCGAACGTGCCGTGGTAGCCGCCCTCGAATGCCACGATCCGCTCGCGGCCCGTCGCACGCAGCGCCGTCTTGAGCGCCGTCTCAACGGCCTCGCTGCCGGTGTGCAGCACGAGTGCGCGGAAGTCCTCCGCCGGCTCGTGCAGCTCCGCGCCGACGCGCTCGCACAGCGCCGCGCACGCCCGCTCGCGCAGCTCGTGCGTGTAGAGGTCGCCCACGCCGGGCGCCGCGCCCATCGCCTCCGACGACACCGGTGCGTCATGGCCCCAGAGCCGCGAGCCGAACACCATCGCGAGGTCGAGCACGCTGGTCGCGTCCGGGTACTGGCCCGCGCCCATCGTCGAGCCCTCGGCCGAGTTGAACACCGGCGCGCCCGCGAGCGCGAATCCCGGCAGCTCCGAGCTCATCGCCCGCCCGGCAGTCGCCGACGCCAGCC
>JAOPYS010000200.1 GCA_025964465.1 Thermoleophilia bacterium | reverse complement strand
ACCAGGACGGTCAAGGGCAAGGAACAGTGGATCCTGCGTCGCCTCGACCCCGCCGCCGACCCCGACCGCGTCGCGATGCCCGAGCACGTCAAGCCGATGCTGGCCAAGCTCGCCGAGCTCCCCGAGGACCAGGACCAGTGGGCGTTCGAGGTGAAGTGGGACGGCATCCGCGCGGTGGTGTTCGCCGAGGGCGGGCGCATCCGCATCGAGACGCGCAACCAGAACGACGTGACCGCGCAGTACCCCGAGCTGACGCGCTTCGGGCGCGCGCTGGGATCGCACCAGGCCGTGATCGACGGCGAGATCGTGGCGTTCGACGAGCACGGCAAGCCGAGCTTCCAGACCCTGCAGTCGCGGCTCGGGCTGACCGCCGCGGCGACGATCAAGGCGCGCGCGGCGGCGACCCCGGTGCGCTACCTCGCCTTCGACCTGATCCACCTCGACGGGCACGACGTGCGCGACCTGCCGTACCTCGACCGTCGCAAGCTCCTCCGTGACCTCTTCGAGGACGACCCCCACTGGCAGGTGCCCGAGCACCACGTCGGGACGGGCACGGCGCTGCTGGAGGCGGTCGTCGAGCAGGGGCTCGAGGGCGTGATGGCCAAGAAGGTCGACTCCCCCTACCGGGAGAACAGCCGCGCCGGCGCGTGGAAGAAGGTCAAGCGCCAGCAGCGCCAGGAGTTCGTCGTGTGGGGCTGGACGGAGGGCGACGGTCGCCGCACCGGCTCGATCGGCGCGCTCATCATCGGCCACTACGACATCACCGCCGACGAGGCGAAGCGCACGAAGCAGCCGCAGCAGCTGCACCACGCCGGCAGCGTCGGCACCGGCTTCGGGGACGAGGCGCTCGCGCGCATCCACGAGCTGCTCGCTCCCCTCGAGGTCGACGAGTCGCCGTTCGACGTGGGGAACCCCTCCTCCACCGCCGGCAAGTGGAAGGCGATCCGCGCGCGTTCCGACGCGATGGCCAAGGGCGAGGACCCGAAGGGCGCGAAGGCGACCCGCGGCGCGATCCACTACGCCCGGCCGCAGCTCGTCTGCGAGGTCGAGTACACCGAGTTCACGCGCGACGGCACGCTGCGGCATCCGAGCTTCAAGGGCCTGCGCGACGACAAGGACCCCAAGGACGTGATCCGCGAATGACGGCGACCATCGAACCGCTCACCAACGTGGGCACCAAGCGTGACCGCGAGGCGTCGGCGCGCGCGCTCGCGGCGCTGGCGGCGATCGACGGCGGCGGCGCGCACGAGATCGCGATCGGCCAGACGAAGCTGAAGCTGACCAACGTCGACAAGGTGCTGTGGCCCGAGGCCGGGTTCACCAAGCTCGACATGGCGACGTACTACGCCACGATCGCGCCCGCGCTGCTGACTCACCTGCGTGGTCGCCCGCTGACGCTCAAGCGCTATCCACACGGCGTGGACGGCGAGTTCTTCTACCAGAAGCGCGCGCCCAAGCACCGCCCCGACTGGGTGGCCACGACGCCGCCGATCGGCGACCAGCAGGTCGACTACGTGCTGCCCGACGACGTGCGCACGATCGTGTGGGCCGCGAACCTCGCGGACATCGAGCTGCACCCGCTGCTCGCGCACGCCGACGACGTGCTCCGGCCCACCGTGATCGCCTTCGACCTGGACCCCGGCGTCGGTGCCGGCGTGGTCGAGTGCTGCGAGGTGGCGCTGCTCGTGCGTGACCTGTTCACGGGCCTCGGCATGCAGAGCTTCCCGAAGACGTCGGGCTCCAAGGGCATCCAGGTCTACATCCCGCTCAACGACCCCAACGTCACCTACGACGACACGAAGCCGTTCGCCAAGGCCGTGGCCGAGCTGCTGGCGCAGCAGCACCCGCACCTCGTCGTGTTCAAGCAGCTCAAGACGCTCCGCGAGGGCAAGGTGCTCGTCGACTGGAGCCAGAACGACGAGAGCAAGACGACCGTCAACGTCTACTCGCTGCGCGCGAAGGCGCGGCCGACGATCTCGACGCCGCTGCAGTGGGAGGAGGTCGAGGCCGCGTTCGAGGCCGGCGACCAGGAGGGCCTGCGCTTCGAGCAGGACGCCGTCCTCCACCGCGTGCGCACCATGGGTGACCTGTTCGAGCCCGTGGCGAAGCTCCACCAACCGATGCCCACCCTGGGCTGACACCGACACGAGAGGGGCGACTGACATGGCCGTCAAGAACGAGAAGCAGTACGAGGCGCTCAAGGACAAGGGCATGTCCAAGGAGCGCGCGGCGAAGATCGCCAACTCGCCGGACGCGTCACACAACGGCGGCAAGGCATCGCACTCCGGTTCGGGCAACTCGAGCCAGGGTGGCACCCACGCCCAGAAGGTCGCAGCGGGTCGCAAGGGCGGCAACGCCTCCGCCAAGAAGTCCTGATGCCGCGACACCCGACGCCGGTCGAGCGTGCCTGGATCCGTGTCATGCGCCGCGAGGAGCGACGGATGGCGCGCCGGCCGGCCGTGGGGTCACCACTCGGTGCACAGGCGCGGGCCCGCGTCGCCGCGACGGCGCCGCCCGTGGTGCTCGTGTCAGGGTGGGGCAACCAACCCGCGATCTGGTCGTGCGTCGCCCGCGGCCTGCGCCGTGACGGATTCGATGTGCACGCCTTCGATCCGCCGGGGCGCAACGTGGTGCCGATCGGCGACGTGGTGACGGCGCTCGGCGCGTTCGTGCGGCGGCTCGACCTCGACCGCGTGGACCTGGTCGGCCACAGCCGCGGTGGCATCGTGTGCCGCGCCTGGGCCCAGCTGGAGGACGAGGGGCGCGCGCGGGTGCGCCGCGTCGTCACGATCGCCTCGGCGAACCGCGGCTTCGACCTCGGTCCCCTCCACGGGCTCATCGGCGCCCGCGCTCCCGTGGCGCTCGCCGAACAGCACCACTCGGGCGAGCTCGTGACCGCGCTCGCGACCGCGACGCCGACGCCGCGGGACGGACGCATCCAGGCCGTCGGCACCCGCGGCTTCGACGGTGCGGTCATCCCGCCCTCGCTCATGCGCATCGACGGCGCGCCCTTCCGGTGCGTCGACGAGGGGCGCCGTGTCGGGCCGTTCCCCCGCGTCGGGCACTACCGGATCCTCCACGACGACGTCGCCTACGAGGCGATCCGCGACGCGCTGCTGGACGTGGCTCCCGAAACAGCGTGACCTGCAGGGGTGCCCGACGCACCGCCCCCGCGTGCGAGAATGCGGCCGATGCCGATCGAACGCGACATGCAGCGACGCGTCGTGGGGCGGTCCGGCGACCTCTACCTGCGCGTGTTCCGACCCGCCGCACCGGCGCTGTGCGCGCTCGCGTTCGCGGGCGCATGGATCGTGACCGGCAGCGACGACCTGCTGCGCGTCACGCTCGGGCTGTGCGTCTCCCTCGCGCTCGCCGGCGTGTACCTGCTCGCGGCGACGCGCGTGCCGCTGGACGTGCTGATGGGTCCCACCCTCGTCCTCGACGAACTGCTCATCGCCTGGCTGGTGGCCCAGCTCCCCGAGCCGGAGGCGTTGTCGGTCGCGTTCCTGTGGGCCGTGGCCCTCGGAGGGCTGTTCGTCTCCCTCCGGATGCTCGCCGCACTCACCACGCTCGCCACCGCGCTGGTGGTCATCGTGCCCCTGCTCGACGGGGGTCGACCCCACCACCCCGAGCTGCTCATCGCCAACGTCGTGATCTTCATCGTCATCGCCGCGGCGATGACCTTCGCCCGGCGGCAGGAGCGCACCACGGCGCTCGCCCTGGCCCGGAGCGAACGCCAGCTGGCGGAGGCGCAGCGCGTCGCCCAGATCGGGAGCTTCCTGTGGTACCCGCAGACGCGCAAGCTCGAGTGGTCCGACGAGATGTACCGCGTGTGGGGCGCCGAACCCGGCGAGATGAAGCCGTCGACCGCGTACCTCGAGCAGGTCGTCCCGGAGGAGCGCGAGGCGGTCACGGCGGCGGTGGCCGCGGCGGTGGAGCACGGCACGAGCTACGACGAGGACCTGCGCCTGCTCGAGCCCGACGGGTCGATCCGCGTCGTGCGCGCGCAGGGGGGCTGGGCCCAGGACGACGTGGGTGAGCGCTGCATGGTCGGCACGGTCCAGGACGTGACCGAGCTGCGCCACGTCGAGGAGCTGCAGCGCGAGTTCGTGGCCACTGCGTCCCACGAGCTGCGGACGCCCGCTGCGATCGTGGGTGGGTTCGCGGCGACCCTCGAACACCGCTGGGACGAGCTGGCGGACGACCAGCGGCGCGACATGGTCGGCCACATCCGGTCCGGCGCCGACCGCCTCGGGCGCCTCGTCGAGGACGTGCTGCAGGTCTCGCGCATCGAATCGCGGCAGGTTCGCCTGGAGCCGCGTGCCATCCTCATCGACGAGGTGCTGCGCGTCGCCGTGCAGGAGGCGCGCGACCCGCGCGTCGTGCTGGCCGACGAGCATCGGGGCGTCGAGGCCTGGGGCGATCCCGAACGCATCCGCCAGGTCGTCGACAACCTCCTCCAGAACGCGCTGCGCTACGCCGACCAGGTGGTGCAGGTACAGGTCGAGCCCGTCGACGCGCACGTTCGCGTGACGGTGGTGGACGACGGGCCGGGCGTGCCTGCGGCCGATCGCCAGCGCGTGTTCGAGCGCTTCGTCCGGCTCGCCCCACCGTCCCACCCGTCGGCGCCCGGGACCGGGCTCGGGCTCTACATCGCCCGGCAGCTCGTGGAGCTCGGCGGCGGCACGATGCGCGTCGACGATTCCCCGCTGGGCGGCGCGAGCTTCTCCTTCACGGTGCCCCGGATCGACGGATCCGGCTCCTGAGGGCCCCTCGCCGGCGCTCGCCGACGTCGGCACGCCGCCTCACGCGCCGGCGATGCCTATGATGGCTGGATGGACGACGGTCGAACACCACGGGATTCGGAAGCGAGCACCCGGGAGGCGATCGCCGACGCACGCGAGGCGACGGCCGACGCGCGCGAGGCAGCTGCGGACGCCCGGGACGTCATCGTCGACGCACGCGCCGTCGTGGCGGAGGCCCGCAAGGCCCAGGCCGATACCCGCGAGGAGCACGCGGACTCCCGCGAGCAGCTCGCCGATGAGCGCGAAGACCTCGCCGACAGCCGGCAGGCCCTGGCCGACGATCGGCAGGAGATCGCCGACGACCGGGACGTTCGTGCCGACGAACGCCAGGTGATCGCGGACGACCGGGAGCTGATGGCAGGGGCCAACGCCGCGGAGGTCGCTGCGTGCATCGCCGAAGCGGCCGAGCACCTCGCGGACGCCGACGCCAGGGTCAAGGCCGCACGCGCGCGCCTGGCAGCGGCGAATCGGCACGTCGACGCCATGGAGGCGCGGGAGACCGAGGCGCTGGCGCTCCGACGAGTGGCCGACGAGCAGATGGCCACCGGTGCAGCGCTCCTCGCCGACGCCAAGCGTCTCGAGGGACGGCTGCTCACGAAGCTCGTGGCGCGCGAGGAACTCCTCACCACCATGGTGGTGCAGCAGATGCGGGTCCGTGAGGCCGAGCACCGTCGCATCGCCAACGACCTGCACGATTCCGCACTGCAGCACTCGGTGGCCGCGATGATGTTCCTGGACCTCGTTCCCACCGACGATCCCGCCGTGCGCGACGCCCTCGCCATGGTCCGCAACGAGGTGACCCTCGCGCTCGGCCAGACACGCAAGGTGATGCAGGGCCTGGATCCGCTCGAGCTGGGTGAGATGACGTTCGATGCGGCCATCCACGCCATCGCGAGCGACCTTCAGGTCCGGTTCGGCACCCCGGTCGAGGTGGCGAACGGCCTGACCGGGCCCGTCGACGACCTGAGCGCCGCCGCGTTGTGCCGCATGGTCAGCGAAGCGCTCGTCAACGCGGTCAAGCACGCCGATCCGACGACGCTCCACGTCTCCCTCGGTGGCGATGCCGACCACGCCTGGGTCGCCGTCCACGACGACGGCTGCGGGATCGAGGCCGCCGGCACGGATCGCTCGGACCTGACGGGCACCGGCCTTGGGCTCGCGTTCCTCAAGGAACGCGCCGTCTCGCTGGGCGGAGTCCTCGACATCGAGTCGGACGGGGACGGCACCACGATCCGCATGTCGCTTCCGCGGACCGGCAGTGTCCAGCACGGGCCAGTGCCCGCCCTGCGCGAATCGTCCTGACGCACGTCCAGCCTCGAACGGGCGGCCGGCGCCCCCCTGCTGGGGGATGGGGATCTGGCGTGGCCTGCCGAAATTGACACATGATCACCAGCGCCCCGAGCTCCGTCGAGTACCTCCTGTACGACTACGAGCGACTCACGTTCGAGTGGGAGACCTCGTACGGGATCTCCGCGAACGAGCGGCGCCTGCTCGTACGACTCGCGGGACCCACGACCTCCGACGCGTTGGTCGCAGCCTCCGGACTCGACGAGGGCACGGTCGCCGCGACGCTCTCGCTGCTCGAGCGGGCGGCGCTCGTCGACCAGACGTGGTCCGACGCCCCGGACGACACCTGCAGCCAGGTGGTGCCGACACCACGCGGCGTGGAGATCGCCACCCACATGGCTGCGGAGCTCGACGAGATGATGCGCCCGGGCCACCGAGGCCGCGCGAACCGCTAGGGTGTCGGCTCGTACGGCGTGTGGCCTAGCCTGGTAAGGCGCCTCGTTTGGGACGAGGAGATCGCTGGTTCGAATCCAGTCACGCCGATCGTGGACGTCAGTACTCGGCGTGCAGGGTCTCGCGCAGCCGGGCGAGGCGGTGCCAGCCCTGGAGCGCCTCCGGGGTCGGCAGCCTCGCCGCCACGAGCTGCCGGTGGAACATCGCCTCGACCTGCGCCACCGCTGATGGATCGTTGGTCGCGATCGCGTTCTCGTAGTTGCGGCGGGTCGAGCCCCGATCGAGGTTGAAGGAGCCGACGGCCGTCGTGTCGTCAGCGATCCACGCCTTGGCGTGCGAGAAGACCGGCAGCTCGAAGACCTGGCCGCCCGCCTCGCGGATGCGGTAGGCGAAGGCCCGCCGCAGCGGGTCGGTGAACAGGTCCTGCGGCTGGTCGCTCGGCG
>JAOPYS010000198.1 GCA_025964465.1 Thermoleophilia bacterium | reverse complement strand
CGCCGAGCGACCGCCGGCGCGACCCTGCGGGCCGTGCCGGACGCGTCGCCGGGCGAACCGGGCGGCGGCCAGGCCCTGCTGGCGGCGCCGCTCGCCGTGGCCGGGGCGCTGACCACGGCCGTCGCCCTCGTGCGACCCCTGGCGGACGGCAGCCCCTTCCTCGCGCTCGCAGGGCTGGCCTGCGTCGGGGCCGCCGCGCTGCTCGTGCGGCGACGCTAGGGGCGACTCCGTCGTCGCCCTGGGGCGGCGGTCAGGCGGCGCTCGCGCCGCGCGCCCGGCGCCTGCGCACGAGGAGTGCCAGCACGGCCACGACGATCGCGGCCACGATGACGTAGTCGAACTGGTGGAGCACGTCGCGCGCCTTCGTCCAGTCGTCGCCGAGCGCGTAGCCGAGCCAGGCGAGGCCGAGCACCCAGGGCACGCAGCCCAGGAACGTGAACAGCGTGAACCGCCCGAGCGGCATCCGGGCGATGCCGGCGGGGAGCGAGATGAAGGTGCGGACGATCGGCAGGTCGCGCGCGAAGAACACCGTGGCGGTGCCGTGCCGCTCGAAGAACCGTTCGGCCAGGTCGAGGTGGTGGTGGTTGAGCCGCACGTACTTGCCGTAGCGCTCGATCACCGGCCGACCGCCGTACGCCCCCACCGCCCAACACAGCACGGAGCCGATGACGTTGCCGGCCACCCCGGCGACCACGATGCCGACGAACGACGCATCGCCCTTCGTGACCAGGTAGCCGGCGAAGAGCATGATCAGCTCGCTCGGCACGGGGATGCAGGCGCTCTCGAGCACCATGAGCAGCAGGACCGACCACACACCGCCCCACGTCAGCAGGTCGCGCGTGGTGGAGAACAACGGTTCGAGGATGGCGTCCACAGGCGGCGGAGCGTACTACAGGGGTCGGCGCGCCCGCGCTGCGCGACGCGGATCGTCCCGCGGTCGTACACGTTCGGCGATGCGCGGGGGGCCGCTCCTGCACCACCGCCGCCGATGTGTAGGATCGCGGCGAAGCGGGGTCCGGGTGCGGGCGCTCGCGCATGCATGCGGGCTGCGGTGCGCGGCCCGATCGGAAAGGTGCGACGGGGCTCATGAAGGGTCAATGGGGCAGGCTGGCTGGGTACTTCATCGGCACGCTACTGATCAGCTCAGCAGTGACGTTCGGCCTGCCGCTGCTCGGCGGCGGCTCGTGGCTTCCGGATCTGGTGTCGTCCGAGGGCAAGGCGATCGACCAGCTCTTCTGGGGCCTGTTGATCCTGTCGCTCATCATCTTCGCGATCGTCGCGGCGATCGTCATCTACTCGATGGTGCACTTCCGTGCCGCTCCCGGGGACCTGTCCGACGGCGAGCACATCCACGGCAACGCCAAGATGGAGGCCGCGTGGGTGATCATCCCGTCGCTCATCGTCTTCGTGATCGGCCTGCTCAGCTACAACGTCCTGCGTGACAACGAGGTCGGGCTCTACGACCAGGAGGCTGCTGCGCACGACGCGCCCGGCGCCGCCCAGATGCAGGTCGAGGTGCGCGGGTTCCAGTTCGGCTGGGCGTTCCGCTACCTGGACCGCGACGGCAAGCAGGTCGTCGGCGAGAAGGGCGACGAGCCCCAGGGCGAGCTCGTCGTCCCCGTCGACAAGGTCATCAAGTTCAACGTGATGTCGTGCTCGGGCAAGGAGCGCCTCGGTCGGCTGCGCCGACAGGTGGATCGCAAGCTCGACGCCGGGGACGAGGAGGACGAGTTCGCGAAGATCGAGCCGGGTCTGTGCGAGCGCAAGTGGGACCTCACGACCGAGGACGACCGCGCCAGTGCCGAGGACGACCAGGCGAAGATCCACGCGGCACAGGCGAAGCAGGCCGACGGCAAGCACCTGAGCGCCGACGAGCGCAAGCTGCTCGACGCACAGCCGAGGTTCAAGGGCGACGACCAGTTCGTGGACGTCAACCACGCGTTCTGGGTCCCGGAGGCGCGGCTGAAGATCGACGCCGTGAGCGGCCTGCGCACCTACGTGCAGTGGCAGGCCACGCACGTGACGGGGCCGCAGGACCACTACCAGGTCGTGTGCGCGGAGCTGTGCGGCTCGGGCCACAACGGCATGCGCACCGACATGTGCGTCGTGTCCAAGAACACGTGGGACTGGTTCAAGGGCCTCGGCCAGGACGAGCGCAAGACCGCCACGTGCGTGAACCTGCGGCTGCTCGCCTGCCTGGACAAGATCGATGACCGCAGTGCCGCGCTCGAGGACATCGTGGCGCTCTCCAAGAAGCACCCCAATGCAGGATGCGACCAGGCCGAGGAGGCCGTGGCATGACGACCGAGACGCCCAAGACGACGCACGGCGGGACGACGACCGCGCCCCGCGGCGGCGGCAACATCGAGCTGAGCCCGCTGGCCGGGCTCGTCGGCATCGTCGGCGGCTGGCTCGTCGCCTCGATCGCCCTGACCCTGTTCCGGATCTGGGGCGACGCGATCGACTGGAACTGGTCTGGCGGTGACTGGAAGGCGCTGCTGGGGCTGACCGGCGGCAAGCTGCTGTTCGTCTCGGCGCTCGGGGCCCTCGTCGGGCTGCTCGGTGCGATCAACGGCAGCTCGGTCTACCGGCGGCACGGCCTCGTGCGCGCGCTCGCGGGCATCGGTGTCGGCTACGCCGTGGGTGCGGCGATCACCATGCTCGTCCGGATGGCGTTCGGGCTCGTCGCCTACTCCGAGGGCCCGGTCGTGGTCTTCGGCATCCTCGGGGCGTACGCGTTCTACGTCGCCGGGCTCGGCGGGTGGTCGGCCTGGGCCTGGTACGCCCGCGGCGCGGCGACCCCCGAGCACGAGGACCACTCCAACCACGGCGCACGCCGCGGGTGGCGCGACTTCCTCATCTTCAACACCGACCACAAGGTGATCGGGCTGCAGTACCTGATCGCGGTCTTCTTCTTCATGCTCGTCGGCGGCGCGATGGCCGAGAGCGTGCGCGCGGAGCTCGCCAACCCCGACCTGCAGTTCTTCTCGGACGGGTCCGCCTACAACAAGGCGATGTCACTGCACGGCGTGATCATGCTGTTCCTGTTCATCATCCCGGTCTACTCGGGCATCGCGAACTACATCGTCCCGATCATGCTCGGCGCGCCCGACATGGCGTACCCGCGGCTGAACGCGCTCTCGTTCTGGACGTTCCTGTTCGGCGGCATGGTGTTCCTGGCGTCGATCCCGCTCGGCACGTTCGAGGCCGGCTGGACCAACTACGCCACGCTGTCGACCACCAACGGCGGATCGACGGTGGAGATCGGTCAGCTGATGTGGTTGTTGGGCATCCAGCTCGTCGGTGCGTCCTCGATCATGACCGCGGTGAACTTCGTGGTGACCATCGTGGCGATGCGCGCGCCCGGCATGACGATGTGGCGCATGCCGCTGTTCGTCTGGGGCAACCTCACGCAGTCGCTGCTGATCGTGTTCGGCACGCCCTTCGTCGCCGGGTCCCAGTTCATGGTCCTGTTCGACCTCGTGATGGGCACGAGCTTCTTCAACGCGATGCTCGGCGGTGATGCGATCAGCTACCAGCACATCTTCTGGTTCTACTCGCACCCCGCGGTCTACATCATGATCCTGCCGGGCTTCGGGCTCATCTCCGACGTGCTGACCACGCACGCGCGCAAGCCGCTGTTCGGGTACCGGGCGATCGCGATCTCGACGCTCGGCATCGGGTTCCTCGGCTTCACCGTCTGGGCGCACCACATGTTCACCAGCGGCATGGCCGACTGGCTGCGCCTGCCGATGATGATCCTCACGATGCTCATCGCGGTGCCGACGGGCATCAAGGTGCTGGGGTGGTCGGCCACCCTGTGGAAGGCCAAGATCCACATGACCGTCCCGATGATGTGGACGCTCGGGTTCCTGTTCACCTTCACGTGTGGCGGCCTCACGGGCGTGATGCTCGCGGCGGTGCCGTTCGACATCCACGTGCAGGACACCTACTTCGTGGTGGCGCACTTCCACTACGTGCTGTTCGGCGGCTCGGTGATGACCGTGTTCGCGGGCATCTACCACTGGTTCCCGAAGATGACCGGGCGGATGTTCGACGCCACCCTGGGCAAGCTGCACTTCTGGCTGATGTTCATCGGCATGAACGTGACCTTCTTCCCCATGCACTGGCTCGGCACGCTGGGCATGAACCGCCGCATCGCGGACTACCAGCAGCTCTCGGACAACTATCCGTCCGTGCATGGGTGGAACATCGTCATCACCATCGGGGCACTCATGCAGGGCCTCGGGTTCGTGGTGTTCCTCTACAACATGGCCACGTCGTGGCGTCGCGGGCCCATCGCGGGGCCCAACCCGTGGCGCAGCCACACGCTGGAGTGGCAGGTCTCGAGCCCGCCGCCGCTGTTCAACTTCCACGGCACGCCGGTGGTGGTGGGCGCGCCCTACGACTACGGCATCCCGGGCGCCAAGCACGCGCTGCTGTTCGGGGAGACGGGCCACGCGGAGGCGCTCGAGGCAGCGACGACACGACGACCCGTGAGCGCGTCCGAACACTCCGAAGCGCCCACGGCGCACTGACGTTCGACGAAGAAGACCGGAGCACCGACCCATGGCATCGCACGCAGTGACCAGCGCCGACCTCCATCACGACGACGAGCACCCGCCCGCCGTCGTCTGGAGCGCGAAGACGCCCATCAACCTGATGGGGATGCTCTTCTTCATCGGGTCGGAGATCGCGCTGTTCGGCTCGTTCTTCATGAGCTACTTCTTCATCCGCGTGGCCGGGTCGTCGGACTACTCGAGCTGGTCGGAGCAGATCGGGCACATCCTCCCGCTCAAGGTCGTGACGCTGAACAGCCTCGTGCTGTTCTCGAGCTCGGTCACCGTGCACTATGCGGAGATCGCGCTGATGCGGGGCGCGCGCCGGTGGCAGGCCATCTGGATCGCGCTCACCGCGCTGCTCGGATTCAGCTTCCTCGCGATCCAGATCAACGAGTACCGCGCGCTGCTGACCGACGACCAGGTCGGCCCCTCGACGAGTGCGTTCTCGAGCATCTTCTTCTCGCTCACGGGGCTCCACGGCTCGCACGTGCTGGTCGGCGGCATCCTGCTGCTCGTCATGCTGGTGCGGACCCTGCGCGGCCACTACGGCCCGGAGCCCGAACAGCACATCGGGTTCCGCACGATGAGCATCTACTGGCACTTCGTCGACCTGGTCTGGGTCTTCGTGTTCGGCCTCATCTACATCCCGGGCAACTGGGATCGCTGGGGCAACGAGACGGTGCTCTTCGGCCTGTCCGGTCCGGTCGTGTTCTTCTCGGGCGCCGCGATCATCATCGTGCTGCTGAACGTGCCGCGCCTGATTGGAAAAGGCGCGCCGAAGCACTGACTCGGCGTGTGCGCGGGGCGTGCGGGGCCGGACGGAGCAGCCGCCCGGAGCGCTCCGGCGGAGCTCGGCATCCTGCCTCGCTCTTCGCCTCCAAGCCGACTTCGTGTCGGCTTGAGCGCTCCGTGCGGCCGCTCCGCCCGTCCCCTGTGCCGTGCGTCCTGTGAATCGGTGGAACACGGCTTGCTCCGAAGTGGGAGCGCAGAGCGGGGCCGGGCTGATCGGTACGATGCTGGCGGATGGGTGGGCGCAGGCAGATGACGGAGCGGACGCGGCGGATCGTGCGGCGGCTGGTGGTGGTCGACCTGGTCGTGCTCGGGGCGGTCGCGATCTTCTGGGTGCTCGCGCAGGGCAGTGGTGACGACCGCGCCAACGTCGTGAACGGGGAGCTGCGGGGATCGAAGCCGCCGGCGGGGCAGACCGTTCCCGACCTGGCACGCGTTGCGGGTGTCGAGCCGCGGTTCCCCGCTCCGGCGAAGCTGCGCGGCCGGCCGCTGATGATCGTCGGGACGTGCATCGACTGCCGCTCGGGGCAGGTGATCGGGGGCTTCCTCGGGCGCCTCGGGGCGGACGACATCCCGGACGGCGTGCGGGTCGTGGTGGTGGGGTGGGACGGCGACGCAGCGACGTGGCGCACCGAGCAGCACATCCCCGGCGCGTTCGAGATCCACGTCGCGCGGAACGCCGCAGCCACGTCCGCCGTGCAGGACGGGCTCGAGGGGATCACCGAGAGCGGGCGGGCCTACCTCTACGACGCCTCGGGGCGGTGGCGCAGCACCTTCCACCTCGGGCAGATGGATCGCGACGACGTGCTGCATGACCTCGAACGGCTCGCGAAACACTGACGGCCGCCCCCCGGAGGGAGCGGCCGTCGGCTGGAGGGTCGTGGCGCCGGGTCAGGCGATCGACGCGGCGGCCTCGGCGGCCTGCGGCGCGGCGCCCCAGGTGCGGGGGTCCCAGCAGTTGTGGTACGGCATCGTCGTCGGCGCGGCGGGGCGGGTCGGCAGCGTGGCCGACCACTCGCGCGGGTCCCAGCAGTTGGTGGGGCGCGGCGGGATGACGCAACCGCCGGGGAGGATGGCCGGGGCGGGGGTGGTGATCGAGGGGAGGGAGATCATGGCGAGGTCCTTTCGCGGGGTGGGTGGGCGCGTCCTGCGCCGCTGCTGAGGCAACTGTATCGGACCGCAGCGGCCCAATGCAACAAAATATTCGGCATTGGCCTCGATTGCCCAGAAAATCATCGGTGTTATCGGCGTTCAAGTGGATATCACCGACAGAACACCGGATTTGGGTCCCGGACCGAGCGACTGTGACTACATGGTGCTCCGCTACGATGACCACATGAACCCCGTCGGCGTGCGCGAACTCAAGGCCAACCTCAGCTCCTACATCGAGCGTGCGCGCAACGGCGAGGAGATCATCGTCATGCACCGCGGCGAGCCCGTGGTGAAGATCGTCCTGCTCGACGAGGAGGAGGACGTGATCGCGCGCGGCTACCGCGAGGGGTGGCTCGTCCCCCCGAAGCGGCCGGGTGGTGTACGGCCGCTGGCGCCATCGATTCCCGATTCCGCGCCGGGCGGCGAGTCGATCGTGGACTGGCTGGTCCGGGATCGACAGGAGGAGACGGACGAGGACGAGGGGCCGCCATGACGCTGTATCTCGATTCGAGTGCCTGGACGTCCCGATACCGGCCGGAGGAGGGGCGACGGGACGTGATCAGGGCGATCGTCGCGTCACACCGGGGGGTCGTCGTGGCAAGTCGCCTGGTGGAGCTGGAGACCGAACGTGCGCTCCGAGCCCGGTCGTCGGCAGTCGACCTGGACATGCGCCTCACGGAGTTCCGGTCGGACCTGGCCGGCGCCATCGACATGCCCCTGACCCACGAGCTCGTCGACGATGCGTTCCGGGTCGTGCGCCACGTGCCGGTGCGTTCGCTCGACGCGTTGCACATCGCGGCCGTGCGCAAGCTCGGACGACGGGCCATCCTGCTGACGTTCGACCAGCGTCAGGCCGAGGCCGCACGCGAGCTGGGCGTGGTCGTCGCCGGGGTGTGACGCTCAGTACGTGCGGACGGTCCGGTACAGGGTGTCGCGCTGGACGGGGGTGAACCCGGCGGCGTTGATCGCGTGGACGAAGTCGTCCGTGCTGGCGCGGTAGGTGGTGCCGGCGCTCGAGACGACGTTCTCCTCGATCATGATCGAGCCCATGTCGTTGGCGCCGAAGAACAGCGCCGCCTGGCCGACCTTGAGGCCCTGCGTCACCCAGCTCGACTGCACGTTGTCGAGGTTGTCGAGGTAGATGCGCCCCAC
>JAOPYS010000175.1 GCA_025964465.1 Thermoleophilia bacterium | reverse complement strand
GGCCCCGGCGCCCGCGCCCACGACTCCGTCGCCCGCGCCCACCACCCCGGCGACGACGCCGAAGCCTGCCCCCGCGACGACGCCCAAGCCGGCACCGGCACCCGCTCCGGCGGCTCCCGCCGCCCCGAAGACGAAGCCCTACACGGTCAAGGCGGGGGACACGCTCGGCGCGCTCGCCCGCACCTACAAGACGACGGTGGACGAGCTGGCGAAGCTCAACTCGATCGCCGATCCGAACAAGATCAAGGCCGGCACCACCATCAAGGTCCCGGCCTGACGCTCGCCCGCGGAGGCGGCAGCCGGTTCGGGGAGTAGGATGCCGGCATGTACACCGGCTTCGGAACCATCGTCACCGCTGCCGTCACGCCCTTCGGCGCCGACGGCTCGATCGACCACGACGAGTGGCGCCGCCTGCTGCGGCACCTGGAGGCCACCGGCTCAGATGCCGTGGTCGTGGCGGGCACCACCGGCGAGTCGCCGACCATCTCCGACGAGGAGAAGCTCGAGCTGGTCCGGTCCGCCGTCGACGAGCTCGCCGGTCGCCTGCGGGTCATCGCCGGCACCGGCAGCAACGACACGCGGCACGCGGTCGAGCTGACGCGGCGCGCGGTGGAGGCCGGCGCCGACGGCATCCTCGTGGTCAGCCCCTACTACAACAACCCGCCGCGCGAGGGCCTGGTGCGGCACTTCACCGCCGTGTGCCGCGCTGCCGGCGACACGCCCGTGATGCTCTACAACGTCCCGGCGCGCACGGTCGTCAACCTCGAGCCCGACCTCGTGGCCGAGCTCGCGCAGCTGCCCAACGTCGTCGCGCTCAAGCAGGCCAACCCCGAGCTCGGCCAGTTCGTGGAGATCCGCTCGCTCGCGCCCGACCTGGCCATCTACGCCGGCAACGACGACACCCTCCTGCCCATGCTCGCCGAGGGCGCCGTCGGCGTGGTGAGCGTCGCATCGCACGTCATCGGCGACCGCATGCAGCGCGTCGTCGAGCTGTGGCGCGAGGGTCGCGAGGCCGAGGCGCGCGAGCTCGCCGACGAGCTCGGCGACGTCATCGCCACCATCAACACGCTCACCACCAACCCCATCCCGGTCAAGGCCGCACTGCAGCTGCTCGGCTTCGAGGTGGGGCCGCCTCGGCTGCCGCTCGTCGAGGCGACGGGCATGCAGCGCGAACGCATCCGCGCCATGCTGGAACGACACGAATTGGTAGCAACCCATGCCTGATCCTGCTTCGAACGCCCCCGTCGTCCGCGTCATCCCGCTCGGCGGGATCGGCGAGATCGGCAAGAACATCTCCGTGATCGAGTGCGGCGACGACCTCATCGTCATCGACTGCGGCCTCACCTTCCCGCGCGAGGAGGGCATGTTCGGCGTCGACATCGTCCTGCCGGACTTCACCTACCTCGCCGAGAACGCCTCGCGCATCCGCGCGCTGGTGCTCACCCACGCGCACGAGGACCACATCGGCGCCGTGCCGTACCTGCTGCGCGACATCAAGATCCCGCAGGTGCTGGCCACGCGCCTCACGCTCGCCCTCGTCAAGAGCAAGGTCGACGAGTTCGGCCTGCTCAACGCGACCGAGTGGGTCGAGGTCGTGCCCGAGGACGATCCCGTCCAGGTCGGCTGCTTCGAGCTCGAGTTCGTCCGCGTCGCGCACTCGGTCCCCGACGGCGTCGCGGTGGCCACGCACACCCCGCACGGCACGATCTTCCACACGGGCGACCTGAAGCTCGACCCGTCGCCGCTCGACGGCGTCCCCACCGACCTCGGGCACATCGCCGAGATCGGCAGCGACGGCATCGCGCTCTACTTCGCGGATTCCACGCAGGCCGACGTCCCCGGCCACACCCGCTCCGAGCGCACGCTCGCCGGGCCGCTGCGCGACCTGTGCTCCAAGGCCCCGGGCCGCATCATCGCGACCTGCTTCTCGAGCCACATCCACCGCATCCAGCAGTTCGTCGACATCGCCAAGGAGGAGGGCCGGTCGGTCTGCATCCTGGGCCGGTCGATGACGCGCAACACGAACATCGCCAAGAACCTCGGCTACCTCGACGCCGACGACGTCACCTTCATCAAGCCCAACCAGATCGAGAACCTGGCGCCCGACAAGGTGATGGTGCTGTGCACCGGCAGCCAGGGCGAGCCGCTGGCGGCGCTGAGCCGGTTCGCGGCGGGCACGCACCACAACATGCAGCCGAACCCGACGGACACCGTGATCTTCTCGTCGCGGACCATCCCCGGCAACGACAACCGCGTGCACCGCATCCAGAACGGGCTCGCCAAGGTCGGCACCCAGATCTACTCGAGCGACAACGCGCACGTCCACGTCTCGGGCCACGGCTCGAGCGCGGAGCTGCTGACGCTGCTGCAGCTCGTGCGGCCCACCACCTTCGTGCCCGTGCACGGCGAGTGGCGCCACATGCGCGCCCACGCCGAGCTCGGCAAGCTGGTCGGCATCACGGAGGAGAACATCTTCCTCATCGAGAACGGTACCGTCGTGGAGCTGCGTGACGGCGCCGCCCGGCTCACGGGCGAGTTCGTGACCGTCGGCGCCCAGCTCGTCGACCGCACGAGCAACGACGAGATCCTCGACGACGTGCTCGAGGAGCGCCAGATGGCCAGCGGCGACGGCGTGCTGGTCGTGGTCGCCCACGAGAACAGCGGCACCCTGGAGCTGATCTCGCGCGGGTTCGTCACCGACGACGGCGACCTGCTCGACGACGCGCGCACCGCGGCTGAGGATTCGCTCACCGGCGCCAACGGCACGCGCCTCGACGATGCGGCACTGTCGAAGCTCCTGCAGGAGGCGGTGGAGGGCATCGTCCACCAGCGCTCCCGCCAGTCGCCGCTCGTCGTCCCCGTCGTCCTCGGGGATTAGGCCCGACCTCGATCCTGTGCCCGCGGGCCGCAGGATCGCGGCGTTGCCGGGTTCAAGCGCACCCCTGGTTGTGCCGACACAAACGGCATGGTCGCCGCCCACACCCCGGCGCGTTGCGTTGCCGTGCCTGCACACGGGCGTCGGCGCGCGTCCGAGGCAGCGTTCTCGCTGGTCGAGCTGATCGTCGTGCTGGTCATCGTGGCGATCCTCGTCGCGATCGTCCTGCCGTCGGTCAACAACACCCGCAAGAGCACCTCCGGCCCCGTCGTCAACGTGGGCTCGGGCGCCATCTGGCGCGGCATCCTCGACTACCGGCAGGAGCACCAGGGCGTGCTGCCCGCCACCAGCCTCGTGGCCGGCACCGGCGGCGCGAACTTCAAGGACCCGGGCAACGGCCTGTACGTGCAGCGCTGGCCCGAGGGCTCCGACGGCAAGCCGCTCCCCGTGACCGCTGCCGGCGGCGGCTCCGCCCCCACGACGGTCGGCGCCACGCCCGGGGGTTCCGTCCTCTACGGCGCCGGCGGCGCCACGCCCACCTCCGGATGGGTGGCCGGGTACTCCTCGGCGGGACGCATGGTGTTCCGCCGCGGCATCGCAGCGGGCGCCAACCCCGTGGTGCCGCTCGGGTGAGCACGCCGCCGCCACCCACCCGGACCCGCGCCGACGGCGCGTTCACGATGATCGAGATGATCGTCGTCATGGTCGTGCTCGGCCTCGCGATGGCCGCCATCTTCCCGGCGATCGGCAACATCATGCGCGGCTCCGGTCGAGGCGCGGCGTCGTCGCAGGCGACGGGCGACGCTGGCACCGCGTCACGCATGCTGGAGGAGGACATCCGCTCCGCCCTCGGCGACCGCGGCACGGGCGAGCGCACCGACATCGAGAACGCGGGCGCGGTCGGCGTGCGCCTCAACGCCATCTCCGCCCTCAACTCGCCCGCCGCGATCAACCACGACATCGTCGTCGCCGGGCCGACCCACCTGCGCCTCAACGCAGACGTGCTGCCCGCCGCCGGGATCGAGTCCATCGACTGGCAGCTCTGGGAGGACGACGCGCGCTGCGGCGACCGCAGCGACGACGGGCACAACTGGTGCCTGACCCGCACGGTCACGGGCGGGGGCGGGGGCACCTCGGAGGTCGCCGTGCGCTCGCGCGGCACGTATCCCCAGACCTCGACCTGCGCGCCGGGCAACGCGTTGGCGGCGGCCAAGCGCATCTTCTGCTACCAGGAAGCGCACCCCACCACCAACAGCTACACGTGGAACGCCGGGTGGACGAGCGCCTGCACGTCCGAGTGGCGCAAGGACGGTCCCAACGCGGCCGACACGTCGATCCCCACGGGCTACACGCTCAAGCACAACGCCGTGGACCCGATCACCCGCATCTCCCGCCTCGATCGCGTCATCACCGTCGGCGCCGTCCTGCTCGCCGGGTCGGGCTTCGGCAACGCCAACGAGCGCAGCTACGAGAACATCACCGTGGCGATCCGCAGCCACGAGGGCGAGTCGTACCGCGAGGCGATCATGTGCGGCACGCGAGCAGGGTGGGGTCGATGACCGGACGACGCGCACACAGGGGCGAGGCCGGCGTCGCGCTGATCTGGGCGATCCTCGTCATGATCGTGGTCTTCGGCACCATCGCGGTCGCGGTCGGGATGACACTGACACGCGTCGACGAGACCCGCAGCGGCGCCAACAAGACCCGCGCCGGGTTCTGGACGCAGGCCGCCTCCGACGACCTCGCCCAGCGCCTCCAGTCGCGCGAGATCGGCTACCTCGTGTCGGGCGCGGGCGTCGGCGACCAGACCTGGACGGTGCCCACGACCGGCAACGTCACCCCGCCCGGGCGGACGTTCTCCAACGGTGGGTCCACCGCCGCCCGGCGCATGAGCGTCACCGACGGCAGCGGCGTCGTGCACACGGGCTGGTACCAGGTGCTGCCCGCCGCCACGGGCGGCACGCCGTGGCAGGCGCGGTACGTCCGCGACCCCGCACGCCCGGACGCCCAGGGCTCGGTCGAGGTCATCGTCCGCGCCTGGGAGGAGGGCCTGCGCGCCGAGCCGGTGACCGCCCGCCTCACGTTCCGCCATGCCAGCTTCTCGCGCTTCAGCCTGCTCTCCGACGACAAGATGCGCCTCGGCGGCGTCGGCAACGTGACGCCCCGCGGCTACGTCCACACCAACAACGCGCGCAACGCTGCCAACGCCATCACCATCGAGGCGGGCGCCGACTTCTCCAACACGCGTCGGGTGACCACCTCGTCAGGCGCGATCAACGGCATCGGCCTGTGCGGCGGCAAGTGCGTCGCCAACGTCAGTGACATCGTCGAGTTCGGCGCGGCGTCACGGTCCATGGACCGCGTCCGCCAGCTCGCCGCCTCCAGCACGCCGATCGCCTACGCGGCCCAGGGGGTCGCGCGGACCTGGTCGACGATGGGAGGCCCGCTGGCCGCCAACGTCGCGCCCGACCAGATCCCGGTCTGGATCGTGGACCTCGCCTCGTGCGGCGACGGGGTCGGCGTCGGGCAGGCACGCTGGCCGGTGCGGCAGGACCTCGTCGGGGTCCCCGAGATCGACGACAAGGTCGCACCGACCCCCGTCGGCGGGATCTCCTGCTACCCGGTCGCCACGGGGGGCGGGGCCATCCTGCTCAACGGCGACGTGATCGTCCGCGGCAACCGCACGAGCACGCATTCCGTCACGGTGTACGCCAAGCGCGAGGGCGCGCCGATCGACGTCCCCATGGACGTCGACGGCGACCCGACCACACCCTTCACACCCGCGCGGGTGACCGCCCCGGCCTCGGTCTACCTGCTCCAGTCGGGCGGCCCCGTGGGATCGACGAGCCCCCTGGCGCCCGTCGGGATCGTCGCCGAGGGCGGCGTCTACCTCCCGAGCTACGCCATGGCCGGGCCCAATCGCGTGATGAGCGTGCAGAACGTCGCCGCCATGGCGATGGGCTCGGAGGTCTCCTACGGCCCGAGCATCATCTCGATCGCCGCCGACTCGTCGGAGGTCGGCCTCGGCCTCTCGCCGGCCGAGGCGACCCTCGCGGGTTACGGGTCGGGGCAGTCGCTGACGTGGAACGGTGCGATCGCGAGCCGGCGACAGGTGACCTTCCGCTACGGCAAGCCCGGTGGCGGCAACTGGCTCGGCTACGCCACGCGCAACCTCACCTATCCCATGCAGATGATCTGGAACCCGCCGCCGAGCTTCCCGACCGACCGCGACTGGCACCTCGCCGACTATCGCGAGTTCAACGCCGGATGAGCCGTCGGCGAACACCCGGGACCGCTCGCGAGGGCGCCTTCACCATGATCGAGATGATCATCGTGATGGTGATCATCGCGGTGCTCATCGCCGGCGCGTGGATGGCGATGCGCTCCGCCAAGTCGTCGGCGCGTGCGCGCGCCATGACCACCGCCGCAGCCTCGGTGGACGAGGCGATCGGTGCGTACAACCGGATGTACCCGCCGGTCGCGGCGGGTTCCGACCCCCTCTGGCAGCGCGCCCCGGGTGCCGTCTGGACGGGCAACACCGGCACCGCAGCGCTCGGCCTCGCCGACGAGACGGGCGAGTGGATCCTCAACGAGTGGCCGGCCAATCCCTACGCCAGCGGCGGGGTGAAGGTCAGCCGCTACGCGAGCGACGCGAGCTGCACCTCGGGGCAACCGGGCGAGGTGCACGTCTGCCGCGCGGTCGCCGGCACGATGACCTACCACGTGGTCGCCTGGGCCAAGGACACCTCGGACGCGACCATCAAGGTCTACGACATGTCGCACGGCACGAAGTGAACTCGACACCGGCCGGGCCGAAACCCTTTGCGGATGTGACAACGTGCTCTAATGCCGTCCGCCATTCGCGCCGATAGTCCACAGGTACGCCCTCGGTACGAACGATCGGCCCACGACCGTGACCTGCTCCCACCAGGATCGACCCTCGCCGCGCAGCGCCCCTCGACGGGGTGAGGCCGCGTTCAGCCTCGTCGAGGTCATCATCGCCCTGGTGATCCTGTCCATCGTGGTGAGTGGTGCAGCCGTCGCGGTCACGTCGTCGGATTCGGCCGAGGTGCGCACGAAGGCCGTCGCCGACAGCCACGCCATGGCGGAGAAGGCGATGGAGCGCCTCCAGTCGGACCTGTCCGCGCTCGGGGGCTGCGACAGCGGCGGGTGGAACGACGTCGCCCGCCAGGTCAAGGTCTCGTCCAGCGCCGCCGCCGCGAGCTTCGCCCGGTGCCAGGTCAACTACCTCGACATGCGCGACTCCAAGGGCCGCAGCTACGGCATCTCCCTGGAGGTCACCCCCAAGGACCTGCCCGTCGACGGGCTCGGCGCCGACGACTCGGACGGCAACCTGCGCGACCGCTACGAGGTCGCCACCACCGTGCAGCTCGCCGCTGGTTCGAGGGCGGGTCGACAGACCGCCGAGCCGATCACGGTCGCGGGTTCGGTCGACTGGAAGGGCGGCTCCACCGACGACGCGACGGTGAAGGTCGTCTCCTGCGGCCTCGACCGGCCCGACCGCGCCTTGGTCGCCGGCGGGTGCAGCGCGGGTGACACGTCGCGCCAGCCCCTGCAGGTGCCGATCCAGGCCACCCGGATCATGGAGGAGACCGGCGCGCAGGTGCCTGCCGGCACCATCACCGGTGGCGCCCAGCCCGCGCCCCTGACGCCGGGTTCGTACCGCTTCACCGCCCCTGCGAGCTACGCCGGGTTCACGCTCCTCAAGCTGGACCCCGCCGACCTGCGCGTCGCCGGCTCGCAGTCGTACACCATCTACGCCACGTACGTCCGCAACGCGATGACGGTTCGCGTCTGCACCCAGATCAACAACTGGACCCCGCCGGACGACGACGGCTACGAGGTGCTGAACACCAACCTCCACTACCGCCGCACGCACCAGCCCGGCTACCGCTCGACGCAGCTGACCTTCAACGAGGACCGCAGCTGGAACTGCACGGGCGTCGCCGGCAGCCACACGCTGCACGACCCCGTGGAGAGCGTCCCGCAGAACATGTACCGCGGCCTCTACGACCTCGAGGTCGAGCAGGTCCTGGACCACTACACGCCCCACAAGGGGACCGACGCCTTCGGGCCCTCCGCATTCCAGGTGTCGGAGATGAAGCTCAACTGCCAGCTGAACCCGTGGAACGCCGCGATCGGTGGCACCGACCTGATCACCCGGACCGCCGACACGATGGAGGCGCCGAACACGATCGGGTGGAACATGGATTCCTTCTACCGGCGCCTCGCCATCACCGCCACCACCGGGACCCAGACGATCTGCCTGCGCGCCAACAGCAAGCAGTTCAAGCGCGTGCGCTGCGTCGAGCACGCGGACGGCACGTACGATGCGGGCTGCTTCTACACGGGCACCGAGTGCGGCCTGCCGCCCGGCATCGAGGACAACGACGACATCTGTGCCAACGGCGCGGAGGTCGGCGGCAACGGGGCGCCGCAGGTGGGCACCGTGGGCGCCTTCGACTACCAGACGGAGAGCGGTGGCATCTCGGGCGGGCCCAACGACAGCACGGTCGCATGCACGTCGCAGCCCGGCTACTCGTGGCCGGGGAGTCGCTTCCCCGCTGCGGGCATCGGCACCGACGTGCCCAAGTCGACCTTCATGCCCAACACCTGGATCGGCGGCGACTCCTTCTACTACAGCAACTACTCGGGCCGCGTGATGGCACGCAAGGACCACCCGTACGGCGTCTCGCCGGACGCGGCGACCTACAACCTGCCGGACAACCCGCCATTCCACTGCGCGGACGTGTACTTCACCGCAGGCAAGCAGCTGCTGAAGGGCGAGTACCCGCTCTACACGTGCATCGAGGTCTACGTGCCCGGGCGGCCCAACCTGCACATCCGCGGGCGCGTGCTCGACCAGAGCGGCACGGGGACGACCCTGTTCACCACGATCGCGGGTGGCCGCTTCCTGGCCGGCAACACCGGACGCATCGAGGACTACTGGAACCCGTTCGGCGGGGGTGCGGATTCGTTCCCGGCCATCACCGGCGGCGGCAACTGGCCGGACTACAAGGTTGCCAAGGTGAAGGGGGACCCCGTCTGCAACAGCGGCGGCGGGCCCGTGCACTACGACCCGATCATCGTCGAGGTGTGGAAGAAGATCGTCGACGACCCCGCGATCTACCCGCTGGCCCCGCCGGCGACCGCGACCAACCTCGGCACCGACAAGGTCGGCGTCTGACCGACGGCGCTCGTACCGTGCTGGCTCAAGGATCGCCGGCCCCGACACGATAGCGACTGCATGGATCGCATCACCCACGCCTGGAGCGGCTTGTCCCGTCGCGAGCGCCTGCTCGCGGGCGGGGTCGCGGGCGCGGTCCTGCTGGTGCTGCTGGTCGTGCTGGCGATGGGACGCGGCCCCGATCCCGTGGTGGGCGCGACGGCTGGTGAAGCCGCGCCCGGGCCCGCGCCACCGGTGAAGGCCGCGCCGGGGACGATCGTCGTGAACCGCACGGCGGCGCCGCCGCCGACGTCGGGTGCGCCCGCCGCGACGGGGGGTGGCGTCGCGCCCCTCTCCGTGGCCTCGGACGACTCCACCGGCGCCGGCACGCCCAGCATGGCCGACCCCGAGGGGGCGCGCCTGGAGGCCCAGGCCCGCACGCAGTGGAAGGACGTGCCCGCCGAGCCGGCGCGGTTCGTCCCCCCGGCGAACTCGGAGGCGGTCAAGCTCGCGGGCCGCGACCTCGAGCGCGTGGCCAAGGCGTACGCGGACTGCGTCCGGAACCGCCCCGACACGCGACCGTGCATGCAGGTCATCCAGTACGGCGTCTACACGAAGGACAACGTCCTCGACGACGGGCACGGCATCGTGCTCATGAAGCAGAGCAGCGACGGGCACACGCTGCGCCTCGCCGTCACGGACGCGGCCGACTGCCGCATGCTCGACGACGGCCCCTCGTGCGACGCCTGGCGGGCCGGGTAGCCCGGCAGGGATCGGGCGCGCCGCGGCGAACTGGGAGACCAGTCCAATCCGCGTCCAGGTGGTGGTGCTCGCGTGGCGACCAAGCGAAGCACGCGTTCTTCAGGTGGTGGGTCCCGATCCGGCGCCGGTGCGCGCGGTGGGTCCTCGTCCAACCGTTCGACCGGGGCCCGTGGTGGGCGCTCGGGAGCCACCGCGACCAAGGCCGGCAAGGCCAAGCCCAGGGGTGGCACGGCGGCGCGGCGGCGGCCGGCGACCAAGCGCGACCCGCTGCTCGCCCCGCAGCAGCGCCGCGACATGGCGGGGCTGGCGATGGTGGCGCTCGGCGCCTACCTCGGCGGCATCCTCTACGTGGGCTGGCAGGGCGGCACGGTCGGTGGGTGGCTGGAGGGCGGCGCGCGGCTGGCCGTGGGTGACGCGGCGAACATGTTCCCACTGCTGGCGCTGGTCCTGGGCCTGCTCGTCGTGGCGCGCAGCGAGCTCGCCGACCCGGGCCCGTTCCTGGCCGGGATCTACCTGTTCGTGCCGAGCGTGCTGCTCGCGTTCGGCGCCGACCGCTTCGGGCTCGGCGATGGCTCCGCGCCGCACGCGGCGCTCCCGGCCGACCAGGTCGTGCACCACGGTGGCTGGGCCGGTGGCGGGCTCTACTTCCTGACCTACAACCTGTTCGGCGACGCCGGGACGACCATCGTCTGCCTGCTCGGGCTCGTCCTGGGCCTGCTGTTCACGAGCGGCTCGTCGGCGCAGGCCGTCACGCGCTGGTGGGCCCGGAGGATGGGCACCGCGGCCACGGCAGCCGGCGGCGCGGCGCGCGGCGCGGCAGTGCGGGTGGGCGAGTCGGCCACCGTGCAGATCGAGGCGGCGCGGCAGCTCGCGGCCACCGCCCGGGAGGGCGTGCCGTTCGACGGCTCGGCGAACTTCCCCGACATCTTCGGCGACGTGCCCGCGACCTTCGCCCACGCGACCGTGGGCAACGCCGGGGCCGGCGTGATCGAGCTGGACGAGGCAGCGGTCGCCGATCCGCCGGCGAAGCCGAAGCGTCGGCGCAAGGCGCCCGCAAGCACGGGCACGGAGGAGCAGCTCGAGATGCTCGAGGCGGACCTGCTCGGCACGGGCGGCGAGCCGGAGGGCGACGGCGACGAGCCCACCCGCGGCGAGGAACCCGCGGCCCCCAAGGTGCGCACCCCGCGGCTGGGGGAGGCCGGCTACACGCTGCCGTCCCCGAGCATCCTCACGCGCGGCACGGGCGTCGCCAAGAGCAAGCCCGCCGACGTCGACCGCATCAAGCGCCTCCTCGTCGAGACGTTCGGGCACTTCGGCATCGCGGCGCAGGTCGTCGGCATGGTGCCGGGGCCACGCGTGTCGCGGTACGAGCTGTCACTCGCGCCCGGCACGAAGATGAGCAAGGTGGAGGGGCTGCGCAAGGACCTGTCCTACGCGCTCGCCACGACGGAGATCCGCATCCTCGCGCCCATCCCGGGCAAGAGCGCCGTCGGCATCGAGATCGAGAACACCTCCCCGACGATGGTGACGCTCGGCGACATCCACGAGCCGCCGCCCGAGGGCTCCTCGCCGCTGTACGTCAGCTTCGGCAAGGACATCACCGGCGACGTCGTCGGGGCCGACCTGGCCAAGATGCCGCACCTGCTCGTCGCCGGCACCACCGGCGCGGGCAAGTCGGGCTGCATGAACGCGCTGCTGTCGAGCATCGTGCTCAACGCCACGCCCGACGAGGTGAAGCTGCTGCTCATCGACCCCAAGAAGGTCGAGCTCTCCACCTACGAGGGGCTGCCGCACCTGTTGACGCCCGTCGTCACCAACATGAAGAAGGCGGCCAACGCCCTCGGCAACGTGGTGGCACAGATGGAGGAGCGCTACTCGAGCATGGAGATCGCCGGCGCGCGGACCCTGCCCGAGTACAACGTCATCCGCGAGAAGCGCGGCGACGCGCCCGTGCCGTACATCCTCGTCATCATCGACGAGCTCGCCGACCTGGTCATGCAGGCCAAGGCCGACGTGGAGGACGCCGTCATCCGCGTCGCGCAGAAGGGTCGTGCGGCCGGCTTCCACATGGTGGTCGCGACGCAGCGTCCGTCCGTGGACGTCATCACCGGCATGATCAAGTCGAACATCCCGAGCCGCATCGCGTTCGCGGTGTCGAGCCAGACCGACTCGCGCGTGATCCTCGACCAGAACGGTGCGGAGACGCTGCTCGGATCGGGCGACATGCTCTTCAAGCCGATCTGGGCGCGCTCCCCGCAGCGCGTGCAGGGCGCGTGGATCAGCGAGGCCGAGGTGCGCGCGCTGTGCGACTCGGCGCGCGAGCAGCGCGAGCCGGAGTTCGACGTCGACCTGCTGGCCGAGCCCGAGCCGATGGCCAAGGACGCGGACGCGGAGTTCGTCGATTCCGACGACCGGCTGCCCGAGGCGATCCGCCTCGTGGCGGAGTTCCAGACGTGCAGCGCGTCGTTCTTCCAGCGACGCATGCGGGTGGGCTACACGCGAGGTGCGCGGCTCGTCGACATGCTCGAGCGCCGCAGCGTGTGTGCGCCGGGGGAGGGCCCGCGCCCACGCACGGTCCTCATCACGATGGACGACGTGCCGCGCCTGCTCGCGGACCTGGGCGGCGAGCTCGCGGGCGAGGAGCCCGAGGGCGAGGCCTGACCGGCGGCGCGGGACGCGACCGACGCGATCGGTAGCCTCGGGGACGAGACCTTCCATCCCCGAAGCGAGGAGCTTCTCCATGTCAGTGCACCGCATGCAGCGCATCGCAGCAGTAGGTATCACCGTCGTCCTGGCCGGCGTCCTCGCCGCCGGGTGCGGCAAGAAGGGCAACGACAACGGCGGCGGCAGCAGCTCCGGGTCGAAGTCCGACGGCGTGAAGGTCGGCCTCGTCACCGACGTCGGCGGCCTCAACGACAAGAGCTTCAACGCCCTCGCCAACAAGGGGTACGAGAAGGCCAAGGACAAGCTCGACGCGACGGGCCAGGTCATCGAGAGCAAGTCCGACAGCGACTACGCCAAGAACCTCGGCGCGCAGGTCAAGAACGGCAGCGACATCGTCGTCGGCATCGGCTTCCTCATGGGCGACGCGGTCAAGGACGCGGCGTCGAAGGCGAAGGACACCGACTTCGCGATCGTCGACTACACCTACGCGGACGACAAGGGCGCGTGGGCGGCCTCCGACAACATCGCGGGCATCCTTTTCAAGGAGCAGGAGGCCGGCTACCTCGCCGGTGCCCTCGCCGGCAAGGCGGAGATGGACGGCAAGCTCGACGGCCTCAACGACGCCCACGTGCTGAGCGCGATCGGTGGCCAGGAGATCCCGCCGGTCATCAAGTACATCGCGGGCTTCCAGGCCGGCGTGAAGAGCCAGTGCGGCGACTGCAAGGTGCTCGTCGACTACTCGCAGGACTTCGTCGACCAGCAGAAGTGCAAGGACCGCGCACTGACCCAGATCAGCAAGGGCAGCGACGTGGTGTTCCAGGTCGCGGGCGGCTGTGGGCTCGGCGCACTCGCGGCGGCCAAGGAGAAGGGCGTGTGGGGCATCGGCGTCGACGCCGACCAGAGCTACCTCGGCGACCACATCCTGACCAGCGCCGTGAAGCGCGTGGACGAATCGGTCTACACGATGATCGACAAGGAAGGCACCGGCGACTTCCCCGGTGGCAAGGCCACCGTGTTCGGCCTCAAGGAGGACGGCGTCGGCCTCGGCAAGATCGCGCAGCCGGCCCAGCAGTACCAGTCGGTCGTCGACGACGCCACCAAGGCGATCAACGACGGCTCGCTGACCGTGCCCGAGACGCTCTCCTAGCGCACCCGGACATCTCGGTTGCGACGTGGGCGTCGACCTCAGGGTCGGCGCCCACGCGTCTTCGGCGTCCGATCCGGTCGCTAGCGTCGCGGTGCGAACCGACCGCCTGGAGTCGGTCAAGGAGGATCCATGTCGAGCACCCGAGCCGATGCCGCACAGGCGACCACGACGCGAGCACCACGGTGGTGGCGCACGAGCCTGTACGTGGCGCTCGTCGCGGCGCTCGCCTTCGGGGTCGTGGGGTGTGGCAAGCGCGGCGGCACGAGCGGCGGCGACAGCGGTGGTGACAGCGGCGGCGACGGCGGCGGCAAGGGCCCCACGGTCGGCCTCGTCACCGACCTCGGCGGGCTCAACGACCGCTCCTTCAACGCGCTCGCCAACAAGGGGCTCGAGAAGGCGGAATCCGACCTCGGCGCCCAGGGCGTCGTCATCGAGAGCAAGTCGGCATCCGACTACGAGAAGAACCTCGGCCAGTTCGCGCAGCAGAAGAAGGACCTCACCGTCGGCGTGGGCTTCCTCATGGCCGACTCGATCAACAACGTCGCCACCAAGTCGACGGGCACCAAGTTCGCCATCATCGACTACTCGGTGAAGGACGACCCGTTCAAGAGCCCGGCCAACGTCCGCGGCCTGATCTTCAGCGAGCAGGAGGCCGGCTACCTCGCCGGCGCACTCGCCGGCATGGTGGAGCAGGAGGGCACGCTCAAGGGGCTCAACGGCGCCAAGGTCGTCTCCGCCATCGGCGGCCAGAAGATCCCGCCCGTGGAGAAGTACCTCGCGGGCTACCAGGCGGGCGTCAAGAAGTTCTGCACGGGCTGCAAGGTGCTCATCGACTACTCGCAGGACTTCATCGACCAGGGCAAGTGCCAGGACCGCGCCAACGCGCAGATGTCCAAGGGCTCCGACATCGTCTTCCAGGTCGCCGGCGGGTGCGGCCTCGGTGCCCTGTCCGCCGTGAAGGCCAAGGGTGTCTGGGGCATCGGGGTCGACGCCGACCAGGCCTACCTCGGCGCGCACATCCTCACCAGCGCGGTGAAGAACGTGGACGTCGCCGTGTTCGACACGATCAAGGCCGTCGGGGATGGGACGTTCCAAGGCGGGTCCGACGGGGTCTACGGGCTCAAGGAGGACGGGGTCGGGCTGGGTGAGATCGCGCCGGCGGCCAAACAGTATGAGACGCAGGTGGCCACGGTCATTGCGGATGTGAAAGCTGGCAAGGTCACCATTCCGACGTCGCCGAAGTAGCGCGAGGCGGGGTCGCGCTCAGGCGGAACGACCGAGCCGGAAGGCCCGGCGGGATTTCGTCCATCCAGACGAAATCCTCGCCTCTGTCGCGGCATCCATGCCGCGACAAGCCTTCCGGCTCGGTCGTTCCGCCAGAGCGCTCACGATCGTGGTGCGGTGCGAGTCCGATGATTCGGGCAGGATTGCGTCGTGACGACGGGGCCAGCAGCTGGGGGAGGGGTCGGGGTGGCGCAAGCCACGCCCGGGGCGACGATCCTCGAGCTCAAGGATGTGTCGAAGCGGTTCGGGGAGTTCTACGCGAACCGCGGGGTGAACTTCGACCTGCGGGCGGGCGAGGTGCACTGCCTGTGTGGTGAGAACGGCGCCGGCAAGTCGACCATGATGAACATGCTCTACGGGCTGCTCGAGCCGACGGAGGGCACGATCTCCATGGACGGCGCGCCCGTCCACATCGGTGGGCCGCGGCACGCGATCGACCTGGGGATCGGCATGGTGCACCAGCACTTCATGCTCATCCCGGTGTTCACCGTGGCGGAGAACATCGTGCTGGCCGATGAGCCCACCCAGGGCATGACGCTCGACATCAAGGCGGCCGAGGCGCGCGTGCGCGAGCTGAGCGACCGGTACGGCCTCTCGGTCGATCCATCGGCGCGCGTGCAGGACATCACCGTCGGCCAGCAGCAGCGTGCCGAGATCCTCAAGGCGCTCTACCGCCGCGCGCGCATCCTCATCCTCGACGAGCCCACCGCCGTGCTCACGCCGCAGGAGATCGAGGAACTGCTGCGGGTCATCGGCCTGCTGCGCGACGAGGGCATGTCGATCATCATGATCACCCACAAGCTCAAGGAGGTGCTGTCGATCGCTGACCGCATCTCCGTCCTGCGCCGCGGCGAGATGGTGGGCACCGTGCCGCGCGAGGGCCAGACCGAGGCGTCGATCGCCAACATGATGGTCGGGCGCGACGTGCTCCTGAAGGTCGATAAGACCGAGTCGATCCCCGAGCGCCCGGTGCTCACGGTCCAGGACCTGTGGGTGAAGGACGACCGCGACCTCGACGCGGTGCGCGGCGCGTCGTTCGAGGTGCACGCGGGGGAGATCGTCGGCGTGGCCGGCATCGACGGCAACGGGCAGGAAGAGCTCGTCGACGCGATCGCCGGGCTGCGCCCGATCCAGCGCGGTCGCATCACGCTCGACGGCGAGGACATCACCGGCCTGTCGCCCCACGAGGTCAGCGAGGCGGGCTTGGGCCACATCCCGCAGGACCGCCACCGGCGCGGGATGGTGCTGGACTTCGACCTGCGCGAGAACGTGATGCTGCACGACTGGGACAAGCGCGACATGGTGCGCTTCGGCATCATCGACCGCGCGGCGAGCGCGGAGCGCGCGGAGACCCTGTGTGACATGTACGACGTGCGCTCGGGCGGCGGCATCGGGTCGCGAGCGGGCTCGCTCTCGGGCGGCAACCAGCAGAAGCTCGTCATCGCCCGCGAGATCCAGCGCGACCCCAAGCTGCTCATCGCAGCGCAGCCGACGCGCGGTGTCGACATCGGCGCGATCGAGTTCATCCACCGGCGCCTCGTGGAGGAGCGTGACGCGGGCACCGCGGTGCTGCTCGTGTCACTCGAGATGAGCGAGGTGCTGTCCCTGTCCGACCGCATCGTCGTGATCTTCGAAGGGGAGATCGTGGCCGAATTCGAAGGTGGCCGCGTCGACGAGCAGCGCCTCGGCATGGCGATGATCGGCAGCGGCGACGGGCACTCCGTGCCGGGTCAGGCTGGCATCGGCGGGGCGCTCGCCGGCCCCGAAGTGGAAGAGACGCCCGCATGAACCTGCTGCGCCGGTTCGATCCCGAGGCCGCGCTCGTGCCCGTGCTCGCCGTGGTGGCAGCCATGCTCGTGGGCATGGTGCTGATCTACGCGATCGGCTACGACGGGATCTACGCGTACGGCTCGCTCATCAACGGCGCCGTGGGGTCGCAGAGCGCGATCGCCGCCACCATGCTGCGCGCCGCGCCGATCATCCTGACCGGCCTGAGCGTGATGATCGCCTTCCGGGCCGGGCTGTTCAACATCGGCGGCACGGGCCAGGCGATCATGGGCCTGCTCGTCGCGGGCACGATCGCAACGCACTTCACCTTCCTGCCGGGTGCGTCGCACTGGATCGTGGCGCTGGTCGGGGCCGCGTGCGCCGGAGGGCTCTGGGGTGCACTGGCCGGCTTCCTCAAGGTGGCGCGCGGCGCCAACGAGGTGGTCGTCACGATCATGCTCAACTACGTCGCCATCCGCTTCGGCGAGTACCTGCTCGGGCTCGGCGGGCCGCTGCAGGAGAAGGGGTCCGACAACCCGTCGAGCGCGCTGTTCGCCGACAGCGGGCGGCTCCCCAAGATCTGGAGCCCCGACCCGTTCACCGAGGTCAACATCGGCATCATCGTGGCGCTGGTGGTGGCCACCTTCGCGTGGTTCCTCGTGGCGCGCACGTCGATCGGGTTCCAGATCCGGGCCGTGGGCCTGCAGCCCGACGCGGCCGAGTACGGCGGCATGAGCGTGACCAAGGTCACCGTCATCGGCATGTTCATGGCCGGCGCGTTCTCCGGGCTCGGTGGCGCCGTGCAGACGCTCGGCGAGCTGGACCGCCTCCAGAAGAGCGAGCTGTCGGTCATCCAGATCGGGTTCGCGGGCATCGCCGTGGCGCTGCTCGGCCGCAACACCGCGCTCGGCTGCGTGTTCGCGGGCCTGCTGATGGGGGCGCTCGACTCCGGCGCCGTCGGCATCCAGAACGACAACGCCCTGCCGAGCGGCGTCGCCACCAAGCTGATCGGCGTCATCCAGGGCGTGATCGTGCTGTTCGTCGGCGCGGACGTGATCTTCCGGCGCCTGTCGGCCCGGGTGGCCGGTGGCTTCGGCAAGCAACGGGCCGGCCCGGCGAGCGGGGGTGTCGCATGAAGGAATTCGTCGACGTCTGGATCCTCGGTCTCGGGCTCGCCACGCTGACCTACGGCACGCCGCTCATCCTCGCGGCGCTCGGAGGGCTGTTCAGCGAGCGCAGCGGCATCGTCAACATCGCCCTCGAGGGGATGATGACGGCGGGCGCGTTCTTCGCGATCTACGTCTCCGTGCAGACCAACAGCTGGTTCTTCGGGCTGATCGGGGCGATGCTCGCGGGCATGGTGCTGGCCGCGGTGCACGCGGTGGCGACGGTCACGTTCCACGCGGACCAGATCGTCAGCGGCACGGCGATCATCCTCATCGCCGCGGGCCTGGTGAACTTCCTCAACCTGACGCTGTTCGGGTCGGAGGGGTCGCCGCCGGACATCTCGTCGCCGTGGAAGGTGGGCCCCGCGGACTTCCGCGTGAGCGTGCTGGTGCCCCTGGCATTCCTGGCGGTCGCGGGGACGTGGTTCGTGATCTTCCGCACCCCGTTCGGCCTGCGCCTGCGCAGCGTGGGCGAGCACCCGCGGGCAGCGGACACCGTCGGCATCGACGTGGCGCGGATGCGCTACACCGCGGTGCTGGTGAGCGGCGCGCTGGCCGGGCTCGCGGGCGCGTTCATCTCGTTCAACGTGGATTCGTACACGGAGAACATGGTGGCGGGCAACGGCTTCATCGCCCTCGCCGCACTCATCTTCGGCAAGTGGAAGCCCGTGCCCGTGATGATGGCGTGCCTGCTGTTCGGCTTCGCGCAGGGGCTGGCATCGCGGCTCGGTGGCGTGGGCTGGCTGCCCGACGCGTTTCAGTCCCCGGAGCTGCTCAACGCGCTCCCGTACGTGATCACCCTGATCGCCCTCGCGGGCTTCGTGGGCAAGGCCGTCCCCCCGGCCGCGGTCGGCAAGCCCTACATCAAGCACTGACGAAGCGAGCGCAGACCGAGCTCGCTCGAGTCTGCCGAGCGAGGAGGGTGCTCTCGGCCGAAGGCCGAACAGCACTGACGAAGTTCGCCTCGCCGGGACGAGGGGGCCACGCAGGTGGGCCGCGGGCGGCCCCGGGGTGGGGGCGGTGCGACGCGCTCAGCGCCGAGGTGGGCTACCATCCGTGGGCATGTTCGAACTGGGAAACAACCTCCGAGAGGCGCGCCAAGGGCGGCGCATCGACCTCGTCATCGCGGAGCAGGACACCAAGATCCGCTCCAAGTACCTCGCGGCGCTCGAGACGGAGGACTTCGACGTGCTGCCCGGTCCCGTGTTCGTGCGCGGGTTCCTGCGCACCTACTCGCGCTACCTCGGCCTCGACCCCCAGCTGTTCATCGACGAGTACAACGCCCGCTTCGGCCGGTTCGAGGAGGTCGACGAGCACACGAGCCCCGCGCTCGGTCGCCCCGGCCTGGCCCAGGAGCGCGTCGATCGCGGGCGCCGCACCATGCGCGTGTTCATCGTGGCGAGCCTCGTCGCGCTCGCCGCCATCGTCTGGCTGGGCCTGCGCGACGACCAGGCGGGCGGCAGCGACCGGCCGACCGACCGCACGCCATCGCACACGCCGTCCGCGACGCCGACCTCCACGGTCGTCACCCCGCCCGTGCGCGCCGCCGACGCACTCGGCAACGCCGCCGTCGCGGCCCGCAACTCCGCACCCGCCGGCGTGACGCCCGGCACGCGCACGACCGCCCGCACGACCACGCACGCGGGGACGGCCCACACCACGCCGGGGCGATGACGAGCCCGGCGCCTGCGCCACGTGCGCGCCTGCTGCTCACCGGTGACGAGCTGCTGCGCGGGTTCGTCCAGGACGCCAACTCGGGCTTCGTGGCGAAGCAGCTGCGCGAGCTCGGCATCGAACTGGACCAGGTCCGGGTGGTCGGCGACGACTTCGGGGTCATCTCCGACGCGCTCGTCGAGGCCCTCGAACGTGACGAGGTCGACCTCGTCGTCGTGACCGGCGGGCTCGGCCCGACGCACGACGACCGCACCAGCGAGGCGGTGGCCCGCGCGCTCGGCATGTCGCTCGAGCTCGACGAGGCCGCGCTCGAGGTGGTCGAGGCGCGCGTGCGCGCGTACGGTCGTATGCGCACCCCGGAGGAGGTCGCGACCTTCACGCCGGGCAACCGCAAGCAGGCGACCCTGCCCGCCGGTGCGACCTGGGCCGATCCGCTCGGCA
>JAOPYS010000153.1 GCA_025964465.1 Thermoleophilia bacterium | reverse complement strand
TCGGCGGCGCGTTCGGGCGCGACGCGGCGCGCACGCCGATGCAGTGGAGCCCCGAGGCGGACGGCGGCTTCGGCAGCGGCGCCGTCGAGCCGTGGCTGCCGCTCGGCGACGTCGCGGCACGCAACGTCGCGGACCAGCGCCGCGACCCCGCCTCGGTGCTCAACGTCGTGCGCGACGCGATCGCCCTGCGGCGCGAGCGCGTGGAGCTGCGCCGCGGCGCCTACGCCGAGGTGTTCGTGGACGAGCGGTGCTGGGCCTGGCGACGCGGCGACGCGACCCTCGTGGCGTGCAACCTCGACGCGGCCGCCGAGGCCGTCGTGCCCAACGTCCGCGGGCGGGTGCTCCTGTCGACCGAGCGCACCCTCGAGGGCCGCGCGGTCGCGGGCGGCCTGCGCCTGCCCCCGGGCGCCGGCGTCGTGGTCGCGCTCGATCCGGCGACCCCCGTCCCCAGCGCCGACGCCGCCGGCTGACCGATAGGCTGCGCCCGTGGACGCCGGGCTGCTCATCTCCTTCGAAGGCATCGACGGCTGCGGCAAGACGACGCAGCTGGCGCGCCTCGTCGATCGGCTCGCGGCGGTGCGGGTGAAGGTGCTCGTGGTACGCGAACCGGGCGGCACGCGACTCGGGGAGCAGGTGCGCGGAATCCTGCTCGACCCTGCCACCGGCGACATCGACCCCGCCGCCGAGGCGCTGCTGTACGCCGCCTCGCGCGCCGAGCTCGTGGCCACGGTGATCGAGCCGGCGCTCGCCGCGGGCCAGATCGTGGTCTGCGACCGCTACGTGGATTCCTCGCTGGCCTACCAGGGTGCGGGTCGCGGCCTCGGCATCGACCGCGTGCTGGAGGCGAACCTGCTCGCCACGCGCGGGCGCCTGCCCGACCTCACGGTGCTCGTCGACCTCGACCCGGCGGTCGCGCGTACCCGGCTCGCGTCGACCGGCGCCGACCAGGACCGCATCGAGCGCGCGGGCTCCGAGTTCTTCACCCGCGCGCACGCCGCGTACGGCGAGCTGGCGGCCCGGTGGCCCGACCGCATCCTGCGCATCGACGGCGACGGCACCGCCGACGAGGTCGAGGTCCGGGTCGACGCCGCGCTCTCGCGCCCGCTCGCGGCGCGCACGGGCATCGTCCTCGAACCCCTCCACCGGAGGCAGCCCGCATGACCGCTGACGTGCTCGACAGCGCCCTCGTCGCCCAGCCGCGCGCACTGCGCACGCTCGAGCGGCTCGTGGAGGAAGGACGCGCGCACGCGCTGCTGCTGTCTGGGCGCGCCGGGTCGGGCCCCGCGGCCGCTGCCGCGGTCGTCGCGCAGCGCGTGCTGTGCCCCAACGGCGGCCGTGACGGCTGCGACGTGTGCGCGCGCGTCGCCCGCCGCGTGCACCCCGACCTGCACTGGGTGGCGCCCGAGGGTGGCTCGCTCGCCATCGACCAGGTGCGCCGCGTGGTGGACGTCGTCACCCGCATGCCCTTCGAGGCCGACGCGCAGGTGGTCGTGATCGAGTCGGCGGACACGCTCTCCTCCGACAACGCCGACGCCGGCAACAGCCTGCTCAAGGCGCTTGAGGAGCCTGCCGGCCGCGTGGTCTTCGTGCTCCTCGCCGAGCGCCCGGCGCGCGTGCTGCCGACCATCCGCTCGCGCGCGATCGAGGTGGCCTTCCACCCCATCCCCGACCACCTGCTGGTGGAGGCGCTGCGCCACGACGGGCTCGACGAGGCGACCGCGGCCGCGGCCACCGGGCTCGACCTGGCCGGCATCGCGCGCGCCGCGCGCGGGGACCTGCAGCGCGCCCGTTCCATCGCGGCCGGCGACGCCGACGCCCAGCGTCGTGGCGACATGTTCACGGCGATGTACGCCATCGCCACCAGCGCCAACGCGCCGTCCTTCCTCGCCGAGCGCGTGCTCTCGCGCGCCAGCGCCGCCAGCGAGGTCGCGACGCGCGCGGCGACGATCGAGTTCGAGGCGATGCTCGAGCACATGGACGCTGCCGCGGCGCGCAGCTTCAAGGCCAAGAGCAACGACGACGGCATGGAGAAGCGCACCGCGCGACGCGCCCGCAAGGCGCGCGTGGGCGAGCTGCGCGCCTGCCTCGACGACCTCGCCAGCTGGTGGCGCGACGTGCTCGCCGCGTCCGTGGGAGCCCCCGACGCGACGACCAACTCCGACCGCCTCGCCCAGACGCAGCTCGTCGCGGACGGCCCCGGCGGGTCGCGCGCCGTCGCGGCCCTCGACGCCATCGACGAGGCCGCCGCGCGCCTGCAACTCAACAACGCGGACGAGCCCGTCACCATCGGGGCGCTCGCCGCCGAGCTCGCCGCGCTCGCCGGCGGCCGCATCCGCGCACGTCGCACGCTCGGCGCACCGGCCCGCACGCCCGCCGGCTACGACCTCTCGCTCGGCTGACCGGGTGGAGACGTCACTCGCAGCGGTCGGGGCGCGCCCTCGCACGACCTTCGCCGGGCGGTTGACCGGCGGGGTACCGGACATCGCGTCGCCGTGGCCCTCGTCGCCGAGTGCGCCCGACGCACCGTCCCCGTCCCCGTCCCCGTCCCCGAGCACATCGGATGTCGACGCGCGCGGCGGCGCAGCGCAGCTCGCCGCGCGGTTCGCGCCCATCATCCACGGCCGCCAGTCGGGCGGGCGCGACGACTGGCCCCGCACCGATCGGGCGCTCGAGCTGCTGGCCGAGGTGCGGCACCTGCCGGACGGCGGCACCCGCCTCGACTACTCCGTGCTGTTCGCGAACGAGGACGGGGGCACGAGCACGCCGGCGCTGCTCGCCGACTGGGGCCGGACCACCGACTACGAGCTCGAATACACCGTCCAGCTCGACGCGGCGGGCGCCGTCGTCCCCGGCAGCGAGACGTACCAGGGTGCCCGGCACCAGTGGGGCCGCTTCGACGGGCCACACGACGGCGACCACGCGGTGCTGCACGTGTCGACCGGCAACAACATGGTCGCCCCCGGCCCGGGCGGCTCGCGCCTCGCGATCTCCCGTCCGACCCAGGTCGTCGAGCTGGGCGCGACGGACCGCGCCGCCGACGCGCTCGACGTCATGGTCCGTGCCCCCTCGAGCTGGTCCGCGATGGCCGAGGAGGTGCGCCGCGAGGGCAAGGTCGGGCACTCCCACTTCGGGCTCTTCGGCCGCACGATGCAGGACCCCCAGCGCTACGTCTACGTCGCCGGGGTGCCGCACGACGGCGCACGCCTGTGGGTGCACACGCGCGACGGCCGCGCGCTGGAGCTGTCGCTGCCGCACCGGCACCTCGTGCCCGACGGGCGATCGATGGCGGTGCCGCTACCCGACGGGCTGCTGGGCCGCGAGGTCACCGAGATCTTCCTCGCATCCGCGCCGCTCGGCGGCGACTACCTGCGCTCGGCGACCGTGCTGCTCGGCGACGACAGCCCCGTGGTCTTCGACGGCATCACGCTGCGGACCGGCCCAGCGGGCCCCTGATACAGCTTCGGGGCAGGGAGCACCCTTTACAGGGCGCTCACACAATGGGTGCGTTTCCCTCGCTGGACCCGACACCGGTCCGGGCCGATCCCTCTCACTGCCGGTGGTCGGGGGACCACGCAACGTGCAGCCGGCAGGGCAATCGGGGGGTACGGAACCATGGAAGACTTCTTCAGCGAGGCAGCGGGCGACGAGCAGGGGCAGGCGTCGTCGGCGCTGCTCGCGGGTGGGGCGCGGGAGGACCGGCCCGCGCTGCGCATCGTCGAGGAGCCGGAGCACGCCGGCCCCGTCATCGACTACGGCGACCCGGAGCGCGCGATCGAGGTGCTGCACCGCGAGTACAGCCCCCGGCTGTTCGCCTACGCGATGTCGATGCTGCGCAACCGCGAGGACGCCGAGGACGCGGTGCAGGTGACGTTCATGAACGCCTACAACGCGCTGGTCGACGGCCGGGTGCCGCGCCAGGAGACGTCGTGGCTGTACCGGATCGCGCGCAACGCCTGCCTGAACCGCATCCGCACCCACACCCGCAAGCCTGCGGGCTCGCTCGAGGGCATCGAGGTCGCGTCGAGCCGGGGCGTCGAGGACCAGCTCGACCAGCACCTGCACGCCGTGGCCCTGCGCTCGGCGCTCGAGCGCCTGCCCGAGCAGCAGCGCAAGGCGATCGTCCTGCGCGAGCTGCAGGGTGCCTCCTACGCGGAGATCGCCGACGCGCTGCACACAACGCAGGGCGCCGTGGAGAGCCTGATCTTCCGGGCCCGGCGCCAGCTCGCCACCACCATGCGGGCCACGTCGGTCGGCGTGGGCGGCAGCGGGTTCGCCGGCAGCGCCGCCGCCTGATCCGTCAGCGCGACGGGGACGGCCGCGAGGGCGCTCCCTCGAGCAGGCCCGCGACGGCGAACCCGAGGCGGAGCTGCTCGTCGAGCTCGTCCGCGCTCACCACGCCACCGACGGTGTAGAGCAGCAGCACGTCGTCGAGGCGGCACAGCTGTGCGGCGCCGAGGCCTTCGGCCAGCAGCAGGACGAGCTGCGGGCCGAAGGTCCCGAACGTCTCCTCGTCGGGCGTCCCCGTGGGGACGCGCACGTCGAAGCGCTCGTCGAGTGCGATCGATTCGAAGTGCACGACCTCGGTGTGGCCCGCCGACGCGAGGACGTTGTCACGCCCCCAGGCGCGCCGCCGGATCCACAGGGGTGGCCCCGACCGCTCGAGGCCGATCGCGAGCACCGTGAGGTGGAGGGACGGCAGGTCCGGCGCGCGGGTCTTCGTGCAGCCCGTCACGAGGTCGACGTAGCGGCCGTCCACCTCGCCCCACCAACGCTTCGTCGCCGCCCCGAACTCGGGGGCGAGGCGCCCCGCGAGGGTGGCTCCGGGCAGCTTGGCCTCCGACCACGACAGCGCGTCGAGGCCGTGCCGCGTCGCGAAGTCGGCGAGCACCCCCCGGTCACCGAGGCGCACGAAGGCTCGGAACACGCCGAACGCGAGCAGCACGATCGCGGTCACGATCGAGGTGCCGCCGACCAGGTTCTCTGCCTGCCCGGAGTGGCCGGTGTACAGGGCGTGCCCGGCGCGGCCGACGAGGAACGAGGCCAGCGCGAGCCCGGCGGCCGCGGGAGCGGTGACGTGTAGCAGGCCGTCCCTCCAGCGCGAGGGCAGCTCCTGCAGGAGGAGCAGGACCTGCATGACCACGCTCGACGTCGCGAGCGTCAGGATCGTCCACAGCAGCTGCTCCGAGAACGGCCCGCTGTCCACCATCGCGCCACCGAGCACGAACAGCGTGAGGGCGCCCAGCGCCGCGAGCCACGGGCCGTACACGAACCGGAACCCCTCGATGACGGCGCCTTCCGTGCGAGCGATCCAGAACACGAGCACGAACGCCGACATGCCGGCCCCGAAGGCGATGCCCTCGAGCGGTGACGCCCCGGGCGCGAGGCGCCACTCGCTCGGTTCGTCGAGCGCCGAGAGCAACCACGGGAACGCCAGGATCCCCGCGAAGCCGATCGGGTGCAGGACGCGCACGAGGAAGGCGTGCAGCTCGTCGTACCGCGCCCCGGCGACGCGTTGTATGCGCAACCGGCGCCGGGGGCTCAGCGGCGCGCGGCCGCGCAGGAAACCACCGCGTTCGGAGGTGATCGCCGACGGCGTCTCGTCACCCGCTCCCGTCACGGGGTCACCCCACCTGCGCGGTGGGGCGCACGGTGACCGTCGAGACGCAGGCGCGCGGCGGCTGGGCGAGGGCGTACAGCACGGCGCGGGCGATGTCGGAGTCGTGCAGCGCCCACTCGGGGGCACCGTCGTCGAAGAAGGGCGTGTCGACCATGCCGGGCTCCACGCTCGTCACGCGCACGCCGGCGTCCGCGAACTCGGCGCGCAGCGCCTCCGCCATGGCGGTCACGGCGTGCTTCGTGCACGAGTAGAGCGAGCCCGGCAGGACGCGTCGCCCGGCGACCGAGCTCATCAGCACGATGTCGCCCTGCGCCTCGAGCAGCGCCGGCACCGCGGCGCGCACGGACGCCGCGCACCCGTACACGTTGGTCAGCACCATGTCGCGCCAGTGCTCGGGCGTGGATTCGAGCCAGCCGCGCGGCGCGCCGAACCCCGCGTTGGCCACGAAGGCGTCGACTTGGCCGAAGGCCTCGAGCCCGGCGGACACGAAGGCCTCGCACGAGGCCCAGTCGGTGACGTCCAGCTGCGCGGCCACCGCGTGCTTGGCGCCACCGAGGCGCTCGGCGAGCGCCTCCAGGCGATCGACCCGGCGCGCGCCGAGCACGACACGCATGCCGGCGTCGACCGCGGCCTCCGCGATCGAGGCGCCGATGCCGCTGCTCGCGCCGGTGATGAGCGCGACGCGCCCGGTGAGGTCGGTGGTCTCCATGGTGTGCTCCGTGCTCGTGGTCGTCGTCCACACGCCTCTCCCCGTCGGCGAGCGAGACGCAACCGCACGCTGCGACGACATGCAGGAGGACGGAATTCGGACGGGACGGACGACCATGCGCATCTCACCTCGGCTCGCGGCTGCCGTGAACCACGTCGTGCACTCGGATGCGCGCGTCCTCGGGATGCGCCCCGTCGTGGCCGCCCCCGTCGCCTTGGGCGTGACGGGCGCGGCGGTCACCGGCGCGAACCTGCTCGCGCGACAGCCGCTCACGCGCGCCGTCGCCACCACCACCACCGACGCCGGGGACACCGTCGAGTACCATGGCGGGCGCTACGTCACCGTGCCCAAGGGCTGGAGCGTCGACTACGCGGGCGGCAACTACCGCGTCGTGCCACCCGGCGGGAGCGTCGAGTACGCCGGTGGCAACTACCGCGTGGTGCCCAAGGATGGCTCCGTGGAGTACGCGGGTGGGAAGTACCGCGTCGTGCCCAAGGGCGGCAGCGTCGAGTACGCGGGCGGCACCTACCGCGTGATCCTGCCCGCCGGCCTCGACCCGAGCATCGCGCGCCTCGTCAACGAGCAGAACGGCGTCGCCTCCTCCGACGTGGACCCCGGCGACCCGACCGCGGGCCCAGATCCCTCGACCGCCGGGGGCGGCCACGTCGAGTACGCCGGCGGCAACTACCGCTACGTCCCCGAGGGCTGGAGCGTCGACTACGCGGGTGGCAACTACCGCGTCGTGCCCCCGGGCGGCAGCGTGGAGTACGCGGGCGGCAAGTACCGCGTTGTGCCGGAGGGCTGGAGCGTCGACTACGCGGGTGGCAACTACCGCGTCGTGCCGCCGGGTGGCAGCGTGGAGTACGCGGGCGGGAAGTACCGCGTGGTGCCGGAGGGCTGGAGCACGGAGTACGCGGGTGGGAACTACCGCGTCGTGCCGCCGGGTGGCTCGGTGGAGTACGCGGGCGGCAAGTACCGCGTCGTGCCGGAGGGCTGGAGCACGGAGTACGCGGGTGGCAACTACCGCGTGGTGCCCCCGGGTGGCTCGGTGGAGTACGCGGGCGGCACGTACCGCGTCGTGCCCGGTGGCCCGCTCAGCTCGCTCGACCAGTGGCTGCTCGACCAGCAGTACGAGAACGACTGAGAGCGATGCGCACGCCGGCGATCAGCCGAAGAGGCCGCCGACGACGGGGATGTGCGACGCGCCCTGCTTGAGGACGCCGCCTGCGGTCGAGAGCACCGAGCCCGCATCGTGGGCGACGTCCTCCGCCGTGTGCAGCGCGCCCTTCCCGCCGGTCACCAGGAGGCCCGCGCCGGCCTTGGCGACGGTGACGCCAGTACCCAGGACGTCGCGCGCGCCGCGTGACGCTCCCGAGTCCCAGAAGACGTCCTTGAGCTGGGTGTAGGCCCGCTGGTACCACGCCCCGGGCTCGCCCAGGTCGATGACGCCGTCGACGCCGCGGTCGATCAGGTGCTGGCGCTCCGCCTCGGGGTCGTCGGGCGTGCCCTCCTCCTTGGAGGTCCAGACCGAGACCTTGCCGTGCGGCTTCAGCGCGGCGATCGTGGCATCGTCGGCGATGTCCCAGCGGACGGGGAAGGACACCCGGCCGCCCGCCGCGTCCGCCTGCGCGATCGTGGGGGCCAGCGACTTCGCGTCGTAGTGGCCGTCGTGGCCCTCCGTCGGCGTGAGCGCGATCAACGCGTCCGGGAACCGGGCGCGGATCCCCCTGACCTGGTCCGTGGTCACCTGCTCGGAGGTGACGTTGATCATGAGGCGCCCCTCGGGCACCCCGCTGCGGTCGAGCGCATCGAGCAGCTTGGGGAGCGCCGCAGGCTCCTTGACGTCGACCTTCAGGCCGCGCTGCGAATCGCGGCCGACCCGCAGCCACTCGTCGAGCTTGAGGCCCTCGCTCGTCTTGTCCTCGTCGTGCGACAGGACGGGCGTGCCGTCCGTGTCGAGGCGCAGGTCGCCCTCGAAGAAGTTGAAGTCGCCGGTGAGTGCCGCCTTCAGCTCGGCGGGCGTGTTCGTGCGGTGCGCGTTGCGCGCGTCGGTGAGCGGCGCGTCGACGTTCCAGTCGTGCGTGCCCCGCTTCGCGACGGCGAGGTCGCGCAGCTCCTTGACCTCGGGCCGCTCGGCCGAGGCGGGCTTCGTGTCCACGGGCGGCTTCGCGGCGGAGGCGATCGCGGCGCCGGCCGCGGCTCCGGCGGCGCTGCCCAGCGCCTGCACGCCTGCGTCGGCGGACGGCTTCGGGCGAGACGGACGCGGCTTGGACACCGACGCATTGTCGGCATTGGACGGCGGCGTGGCGGTCGGTGTGCGCTGCACGGACGGGCGGGTCCGGTCGGCGGGCGGTACTGGCATGGCCCTCTCCCCACGAACTTCGGCGAGGCGCGCCCACACGCGCCTTCCTCCACCGTAGGGCGTCCTTCGTCCTTCGCACAGGGGGATGTGTCGCGGGCGGGGGGCAAACGGGCAGGATGTCCGCATGGCCCAGACGAGCGCGTCCTACAGCTTCACCATCCGCGTGCGCCTCGAGCGCGCCGCCGGCACCTTCGCCAAGGTCGCGGCGGCGATCGGCGACGTCGGAGGCGACCTCGGCGCGGTCGACATCGCGCGCACCACGCGCGAGCACCTGTGGCGCGACGTGACGGTCGCGGCGACCGATCGGGCGCAGGCCCAGTCGATCGTCGACGCCATCGCCGCCGTGGACGGCGCGGAGGTCGAGCAGGTCTCGGACCGCACCTTCCTCATGCACCTCGGCGGCAAGCTCGCGATCCAGAGCAAGGTGCCGCTCAAGACGCGCGACGACCTCTCCATGGCGTACACGCCGGGCGTCGGGCGCGTGTGCCAGGCGATCGCCGACGAGCCGGAGCGCGCCTGGGCGCTCACGATCAAGCGCAACACGGTGGCGGTCGTGAGCGACGGCAGCGCGGTGCTCGGCATGGGGGACATCGGGCCGGAGGCGGCGATGCCGGTGATGGAGGGCAAGGCGCTGCTGTTCAAGCGGTTCGCCGGCGTCGACAGCTGGCCGATCTGCCTCGACACGCAGGACGTCGACGAGATCGTCGCCACGGTCAAGGCGATCGCGCCCGGGTTCGGCGGCATCAACCTCGAGGACATCTCCGCGCCGCGCTGCTTCGAGATCGAGCGGCGGCTGCGCGAGGAGCTCGACATCCCGGTCTTCCACGACGACCAGCACGGCACGGCCGTGGTGGTGCTCGCCGCGCTCATCGGCACGACCCGCCTGCTCGAGCGCGAGCTCGGCGACCTTCGCGTCGCCATCCTCGGTGCCGGCGCTGCGGGCACGGCGGTGGCGCGCATCCTCGTCGCGGCGGGCGTGCGCGACATCGTCGGCGTCGACCGGGCCGGCACCATCCACGCCGGGCGCGGCGACGTGGACCACGAGCCGCTGTCGTGGTGGGCGGAGGCGACCAACCCGCGCGGCGTGACGGGCGCGCTCGACGAGGCGCTCGACGGGGCCGACGTGTTCATCGGGCTGTCGGGCGCGAACCTCGTCCAGCCCGAGCAGCTGACGCGGATGGCGCCCGACGCCTCCGTGTTCGCGATGGCCAACCCGGTGCCGGAGATCCTGCCCGAGCTCGTCCCCGACAACGTGCGGATCATCGCGACGGGGCGCAGCGACTACCCCAACCAGATCAACAACGTGCTGTGCTTCCCGGGGATGTTCCGCGGCGCGCTCGACGTCTACGCCCGCGAGATCGACGAGGGGATGAAGGTCGCCGCCGCGCACGCCATCGCCGAGGTCATCCCGCAGGAGCAGCTCAACGAGGACTACATCATCCCGTCGGTCTTCAACGAGGAGGTGGCGACGGCCGTCGCGGCCGCCGTCGCGCAGGCTGCGCGCGAGGGAGGCGTGGCGAGGAAGATGCCCGAGGGCACCACGCCGCTGCGCATCCCCGGGGAAGTCGGGGCCTCCGTCGCGGGTGTCCGCTAGGTGCGCGCGGTCCGGGCAGGCGTGCTCGTGCTGGTGGCGGCGCTGCTGGCGGTGGGGTGCGGGTCCGTCTCCAAGGCGGACTACGCGAAGGAGCTACGCGACACGATGGGGGACCTCGAATCCTCCTACGGCGACGCGATCGGGGAGGCCGGCGGCGGCAACGCCACGCCCGCCGACGCGGCCAAGCTGCGGACGGCGCAGCTCGCGCTGCGCGACGCGGCATCGCGCCTCGACGAGATCGAACCGCCGGAGGAGCTGCGCGACGAGCACCACGACCTGGTCCAGGGCGTGCGCGACATGGCCGACGCGGTGACGCTGCTGGTGCGGGCGACGGAGCTGGCCGACACGAACCCGACGAAGGCGCGGGCGCTCACGGCGAAGTTCGCCTCCGACGACTCGTTCCGGCGCGTGGGCGATGCCGCGGCCCGGCTCGACCGTGCGGGCGTGGACGCCGGGCTCTGAGCCGCGCGGGGACGATCGGCCGCGTGGCGGGTAGGGTCCCCGCATGACCGCCCGACGCCTCGCCATCCTCATCTCCTGCCTGGTCGCCTGCGCCGTGGTGCTCGCGGGCTGCGGCGGGGGTGGTGGCGGCGACAAGGACGCGTACGAGGCGGGCCTCGGGCGGATGCAGGGCCAGCTCGCGGACGCCAAGGACGCGTCCCGCAAGGCGGGGCCCACGGCCACGGCAGCGCAGCGGAAGGACGCGCTGTCGAAGGCGCACGTCTCGCTCGCTGCTGCGGCGAGGACCGCGGCGAAGCTCGACCCGCCGGACGATGCGAAGAACGAGAACCGGCAGCTCGTCGCCGCGCTGCGCGACTACGCGGACCTGTTCGGCAAGCTCGCGCAGCTCGGCGAGAACGATCCGGCCGAGGCGGAGCTGTACAGCGAGGCCGGGCAGATCGTCGACCGCCTCGACCGCGCCAACCGGGCCCTCAAGAAGGCCGGCTACTCCGCCAAGGGCTCGGGTTGAGCGAGGCCTCGGCCACCGTTCGCCCGCCGCGGCGCGACGGCTTCCCCGCGGGACCGAACCTGGTGGGGTCCGCCCGGTGGCTGGCGACCTTCTTCGACGACCCGGTCGCCTGGTACACGCGGCTGCGCGACCGCTACGGCGACATCGTCGGGCTGCGGGTGGGCCCGATCGGCATGGTGGTCTGCTTCGACCTGGACACGCTCGAGCGGATCATGGTCCGCGAGCCGCGCGACTACGTGAAGGGCGACGGGCTCCGGGCCACGCGTTTCGTGCTCGGCAACGGGCTGATCACCTCCGACGGCGAGCTGCACCGCCGCCACCGCAAGCTGGCCGCGCCGGTGTTCACGCCGCGCAACATCGAGCCGTTCGCGGACGCCACGGTGGCGATCGCCAACGACATGCTCGACGCGTGGCCGGAGCGCGGGACGGTGCACGTGGCGCGCCACGCCTACGACGTGTCGCTGCGCGTGGCGGGGGTGGGGCTGTTCGGCAGCGACTTCGACGAGCACGAGCGCGAGGCGCTGCACGAGGCGATGCGGCAGCTCAACGAGGGCTACCGCACGGCGGCCGGGCCGGGTGGCACGCAGGCCCTGCGACACGGGCTGACGCCCGCCGCGCGGCGCATGCGGCGGGGGCGCGACCACGTCGACGAGGTGATCCGCGGCATCATCTCCCAGCGTCGCGAGGCGGGCGACGCCGCGCGCCTCGGCGACCTGCTCTCGCGCCTGCTCGCCGCGCGCGACGAGGACGACGGGTCGAGCTTCACCGACGAGGAGGTGCGCGACGAGGCCGTGACGATGCTGCTCGCCGGGCACGACACGACCGCCGCCACGCTCGGGTGGTGCCTGGCGCTGATGGGGCTGCACCCGAAGGAGCAGGCCCGCGCGCGGGCCGAGGTCGACGAGGTGCTCGGGGGGCGCGCGGCGGGTGCCGGCGACCTGCGTGCGCTGCGCACGGTGCGCGCCGTGGTGGACGAGACGCTGCGCCTGCACCCGGCGGTGTACTCCACCGTCCGCGACCCGATCGAGCCGGTGACGCTGCCGGGCGGGCACGTGCTGCGCCCCGGCACCGACATCGTGGTGCCGATCGGTGGCATCCACCGCGACCCGCGCTGGTGGGACGAGCCGCTCGACTTCCGCCCCGGGCGCTTCCTCGACGAGGCGACCGTGCGCGCCCGCCCGCGGATGGCGTACCTGCCGTTCGGCACGGGCCCGCGCATCTGCATCGGGTCGAGCTTCGCGCTGCAGGAGCTGGTGCTCGTGCTGGCGACGATCCTGCAGCGCTACGAGCTGGCCGCACCCGCGGGGTTCGAGCTGCGCCCACACGTGGGCTTCATCCGCCGCCCCGAGGGCTCGCTCCCGCTCGAGGTCACCCGCCGCTGACCGCCGCGAACGGGGGTCGCGAGGTCGGGGAAGCGGCCGATGCCGGCTCTACCATCGTCGACATGCGATGGGCGGCCCTGGACTTCGAGACGGCGACACGGAGCGGAGCGAGCGCCTGCGCCCTCGGCGTCGTGGTGGTTGAGGACGGCGTGGAGCGGTATCGCCAGGCGTGGCTGATCCGCCCGCCCTACAACGCGTACCACTGGAGCAACGTGCGCGTGCACGGCATCTCGCCCGACATGACGCAGGACGCGCCGGAGTTCCCCGAGGTGTGGGACGAGGCGATGGAGATGATGGGCGACCTGACGATGGTCGCGCACAACGCCGCGTTCGACGTCGGCGTCATCCGGGGCTGCTGCGAGCTGTACGGGATGGCACCGCCCACGTCGCCGTACCTGTGCACCGTGCAGATGTCGCGCCGGACGTGGAAGGACCTGCCCAACCACAAGCTGCCGACCGTGGCGGCGCACGTGGGGGCGGAGCTCGTGCACCACGACGCGCTCAGCGATGCCGCGGCCTGCTCCGCCATCCTGCGCGCGTGCATCGACGAGGCGGGGGCACGCTCGGTCGACGAGCTGATCGGCCACCACGCCATCAAGTCACGCCACGTCCACGCGGTCTGACCGGCGATGCGCATGCAGCCGGAGGACCCGATGCGGGCGCGGGCCACGGAGAACGGCCCGGCCGATGGCTGGCGTGGGGCGCGCATCGGGGCGGTCAACCGTGACCGGGTGCGTCGCGCGGCGGCACGCATCCCGGCCGAGGTCGACATCGGTGAACCCGGCACGCCGGTGGTTACGGCGGTGTTCCTGGTCGCGACCGTCGCGGTGACGCTCTGGGAGTTCTCGAAGTACGGCACCAGCCCCGATGCGGTCGACCTGGCCCGCGCCGGCGGGTCGAGCCTCGGGGCGATCGCCACGGGCTCGTGGTGGAAGCTGCTGACCGCCAACCTGCTGCACGGCAACGTCATGCACGTGGTGCTCAACGCGGCCTTCCTCGTGATCGTGGGCCGGCTGGTCGAACACCTCGCGGGCCGCACCGTGGTGCTGGCGACCGTGCTGTGGTCGGCGGTGCTGACGAGCGTGGTCTCGATCCTCGTCAGTGGCACGACCGTGGCGATCGGTGCATCGGGCGTGCTGTTCGGGCTGATGGGGTGCGCAGTGGCGCTCGACCCGCGCGGCCGCACGGCCGTGGGCGTGACGGTGCGCCCGCTCCTCATCCTCAACGCGATCTACACGTTCATCGCGCCCGGAGTGTCGATCGGCGGGCACCTCGGCGGGTTCGTCGCCGGGGTACTGGTCGGGGCCGTGTGCTGGCGGCGCCGCCGCTCGGAGGAGACGCCCGCGGGCTCGCCCCGGCGCGCGGTCGCCGCGGCGCTCGTCGTGGCCGCCATTCCTGTCGTGGCCGTGCTCGCGCTCGGCCCTCGCGTGCTCCCCGACGAGGCCCGTTCGGCCCGTGGGCGGATCGTCGCGCCGTTGCTGACGCACCACCTCGACGGCGCGCAGTTCACCGGCGGGCTCACCCTCCGCGACCTGTCGTGCGAGCCGACCGACGACCCCGCGGCGTACGCATGCCGGTTCGATCGGGACGGCGCTCCGGTGGACGGGCGCATCACGATCGACCCGACCGACGACCAGCCCCGGGTGCAGGCATCCGGTCCAGCGTCGAACGGACCGGCGTGAAGCTCAGGCCGCTCGTGCGCCCTGCCGATGGGCGCTCGGTGAAGCCCTCCTCGCGTGCCGTGGTCGCTGCGGCGACCGCCCTCCTCGCCGCGTCATGCGGCGGGGGCTCGTCCGCGGGCGGCGGCGGGCCGAAGGAGGACGTCCACGCCGCGCCGGCGACGCTGCACGCGCGCACCTTCTCCTCGATCCGGCGACTGACACCACTCGTGCGCGAGGACGACCACGAGGGTGGCGAGACGATCGACCTCGAGGCGGCGCGCGGCGAGCTCGAGGGCGGGCAGCTCGCTGTCTGGGCGAAGCGGGGCCAGCCGCGCGTGGTGCTCGAGTCGAGCGCGCTGCGGTCGTCGGACGGCGCGAGCGTGCCGGCCGACCACGTGCACGTGTACCTCGAGCGCGCGATGGTGGTGGAGCACGGATCGCCCGCCGGGCGCAGCGGCACGTACGTCGACCCGCTCGTTCCGGCCGCGGGGCGCGACGTGGTCGTCGACGGTGCGCGGCCACTGCTCGCGTGGGTGGACGTCGACGTCCCGGTCGGCCTCGCCCCCGACACCTACGTGGGCGTCGTGCGCGTGCGTCGCGCGACGAAGGCCGGCCGCCGCTCGGGTGGCGACGCCGGCATCCTCGCGCGGGTGCCCGTGCGCGTCAGCGTGCGCGGTGCGGTCATCCCTCGCGTGCCGACCCTGGCGTCGCACGTGGGCCTGGACGCGAGCCAGGTCGTGCGGTTCGAGGGGGTGGAGGGCGGATCGGTCGAGCTGCGCGACACGATCGAGCGCTACGCGGGCCTGCTCGCGGACTCGCGGCTCTCGGCCGGCGACGTGGGCGCGCTGCCCACAGGTGCGCCAACGGGGCACGCGGGCCTGGCCGGCGACCAGGAGTACCTGCGGCGGGTCTTCTCGCGGCGCGGCGTGGCGAGCGTGCGCATCCCCTTCTACCTCGACTACCCCTTCCCGGACCCGCTCGGTCAGGACCGCCCGCGCGCCGTCGCCTACCTGCGCTCGGCGGCGCGATGGGCGCGCTCGAACGGGTGGGCCGACCGTGCGTACGTGTTCGCGATCGACGAGCCGGACGAGGCCGACGCGGGCGCGGTGCGCGAGCTGCACGAGCTCGTGCACGAGGCCGACCCGGCCCTGCGCCTGCTCGTGACGCGGGAGGCATCGGCGCGGGCGTTCGCGGGCTCCGTCGACATCTGGGCGCCCAACGTCTCCGCCTCCCGCTTCCACCCCGAGGACGTGGCGCGCGAGCGCGCCGCCGGCCGCGACACCTGGTGGTACCCCTCGATCACGACCTGGCAGCCGTACCCCGACCTGTTCGTCGACGAGCTGCGCCCGACCCCGCGCGCGCTCGGCTGGCTGGCGTGGCAGCGCGACGTGCGCGGCATCATGTACTGGACGGCCACGCACTGGCAGGAGGTCG
>JAOPYS010000111.1 GCA_025964465.1 Thermoleophilia bacterium | reverse complement strand
CGCGCCAGCCGCTGGCGCCGGCGGCACCGATCCCCGGCGTGCGCGACGGGGTGGGCACGAACGCGCGGCGGCCGGACGGCATCCCGAAGGTGAAGGGTGAGTTCGCGTACTCCTCCGACCTGTGGGCGGACGGGATGCTGTTCGGGGCGACGGCGCGCAGCCCCCACCCCCGGGCGCGGATCGTGCGCATCGACACGAGCGAGGCCGCGCGGCTCGACGGCGTGCGCGCCGTGCTCACCCACGTCGACGTACCCGGGCGCGCGACCTACGGCATGGAGCACGCCGACCAGCCCGTGATGGCCGGCGACGTCGTGCGCTACCACGGCGAGCCAGTCGCGATCGTGGCCGCGGAGGATCCGGAGACGGCGCGCCGCGCCGCCGACCTGGTCGCCGTCGAGTACGAGGTGCTCGAGCCGGTGGTCGACCCCGAGTTCGCGCTCACGCCCGACGCGCCCGAGCTGCACGACGGCACAGCGAACGTCACCCGCCGCGTGCACATCCTCACGGGCGACCCCGACGCCACCGCGCCGGTGGTCGTACGCGGCACCTACGAGATGGGGATGCAGGACCAGGCGTTCCTCGGCCCCGAGAGCGGCCTGGCCGTGCCGGCGGAGGACGGCGGCGTCGACCTGTACGTCGCGACCCAGTGGATGCACGTCGACCGCGACCAGGTCGCGGCGAGCCTCGGCATGACGCCGGACATGGTGCGCATCACGCTCGCAGGCGTCGGCGGCGCATTCGGCGCGCGCGAGGACATCTCCATGCAGATCCACGCGTCGATGCTCGCGCTGGTCACGAAGCGCCCCGTACGCATGAGCTACTCGCGCGAGGAATCGTTCTTCGGCCACGTCCACCGACACCCCGCCCGGATGGAGTACGAGCACGGCGCCACGGAGGCCGGCGACCTCGTCTACGCCCGCGTGCGCGTGGTGCTCGACGGCGGCGCCTACGCCTCCTCCTCCACCGCCGTCGCCGGCAACGCCGCGCGGTTCGCGCTCGGGCCGTACGAGGTGCCCAACGCGCGCATCGAATCGGTCGTCGCCTACACCAACAACCCGCCGTGCGGCGCGATGCGCGGGTTCGGCGCCGTGCAGGTCGCGCTGGGGCACGAGGCGCAGATGGACCGCCTCGCCGAGGCGCTCGGGATGCACCCCGTCGACCTGCGCATCCGCAACGCGATGCAGCAGGGGTCGCGGATGCCCAACGGCCAGGTCGTGCACACGCCGGCACCGGTGCGCGAGCTGCTCGAGGCGGTGCGCGACGCGCCGCACACCGAGCCCGACGAGGTGGAGATCCGGGTCGCCGCCGGCGAGGCGCCGATCGACATCCGCACCCTGCCGGGCGGGGCTGCCAACACCACGCATGGCGAGGGCGTGCGGCGCGGCATCGGCTACGGCATCGGCTTCAAGAACGTCGGCTTCGCCGAGGGGTTCGACGACTACTCCACGGCGCGCGTCACCCTCGCGCGCGGCGCCGACGGGCCGGTCGTCTCGGTGCACACGGCGGCGAGCGAGGTCGGCCAGGGCCTCGTCACGGTGCTGCTGCAGATCGCCCGCACCGAGCTGCCCGCGGGCGACGCCGTCGTGCTGCCCGCCGACACGCACGTCGGGTCGGCCGGCTCCTCCTCCGCCTCCCGCCAGACCTACATGACGGGCGGCGCCGTGCAGCAGTCGTGCCAGCTCGTGCGCGCGCAGCTGCTCGACCGCGCGGCCGCCCACGCAGGCGCGGCGCGCGACACATTGCGCCTGGCCGACGACGGCACCGTCCGCGACGATGCGGATGCCGTGGTGGTGGCCGACGTCGAGGTGCTGCTCGACACGCCGATCGAGGTGTGCGAGGAGTTCCGCCACCGCCAGACCTTCCCGCTCGATCCGGTGACGGGGCAGGGCGACGCCGACGTGCAGTTCGCCTTCGCCGCGCACCGCGCCACCGTCGACGTCGACGCCGAGCTGGGCATCGTGCGTGTGCTCGACATGGCCACGGCTCAGGACGTCGGCAGGGCGATGAACCCGCAGCAGCTCGAGGGCCAGATCGAGGGCGGCACGTCGCACGGCGTCGGGCTGGCGTTGATGGAGGAGATCGTGGTGGTGGACGGGAAGGTGCGCAACCCCTCCTTCACCGACTACCTGATCCCGACCATCCTCGACATGCCGACCGTGCAGATGACGATCCTCGAGCTCGGCGACCCCGAGGCGCCCTACGGGCTGCGCGGCGTGGGCGAGCCGCCGTCGATCTCCTCCACTCCCGCCGTCGCCGCCGCCGTGCGCGCCGCGACCGGCGCCCCGATCACCCGGGTGCCGATCCGCCCGGACGACATCGTCTTCGCCGGCGCCTGATCCGCGCAGCGGCTTCCAGCCGATGACATGGCATGGACGTGGGGACGACCGGACGAATCATCGTGGCCGCTGGGGCCGTTGCTGCTGCAACGGTCGCCGTGGACCAGTCGTCGAAGGCGATCGCCCGCGAGCACCTGCCGATCGGTGAGCACCACGACGCGGCCGGCGGGCAGCTCTCGCTCCACCACGTGCAGAACACGGGCGGCGGCTACGGCGCCTTCGGCACGCTGCCGGCCTGGGCGGCCGTGGCCGCGACGATCGGCATCGGCGCCGGCCTCGTGGCGATGGGCCGCGGCTCGTCGCACCAGACCCTGGCGGCCGTCGGCGCCGGGCTCGTGGTGGGCGGCGGCGTGGGCAACGCGATCGACCGGGCGCGCGACGGGTCCGTCACCGACTTCCTCCACGTCACCGACGCCTTCGGCACGTTCAACGCCGCCGACGTGGCGATCACCGGCGGCCTCGTCGCCGCGGGTGCCGCGATCGCCCTGCGCGCGCACTGACCACCCTCGCTCCGCCGCGACTGCAGCGCAGATCCTCCTCAGGAGGAGCGGCGTTGCACTCACCGATGGAGCGCGCCGCGACTGCAACGCGGATCCTCGTGAGGAGGATCGGCGTTGCACTGACGGATCAGACCCCTTGGCTGTGGAGCCAGTCCATGTGCGCGAGGGGGTTCGCGTTGAGGTCGATCGGGTGGTAGTCGTAGGCGCCGGCCTCGACGAGGTGATCGCGTCGAGCGAGCATCGCGGTGAGGAACCTCGGTGATGCGTCGTCACGGAGCGCGCCGGCGTGCCCCTCGGGCAGGTCGCCGGCCGGTCGCCGCAGGACGGCGTGCGCGTCGGCGAGCGCCTCGTCCGTGAGCCCGGCCGCGAGCTGCTCGCGGGCGGCCGGCTCGAGGGTCGCGTGCCCGGTGGTGGCGTCGAGGAAGTGGGACTTGAGCGCCGGCCGCAGTGGGTCGCTCGTCTCGCCACGCCCGGCGAGGCCGTTGTCGATGAAGTGGAACTCGCCCTCGGCCCGTTCGGCGAGGGCGCCGCCGGCGTTGCGGTCGGGCTGCGCCGCGACGAAGTCGAGCGACTGTGCAACCTGACGGTCGACGCGACCCGCGAGCCGGATCTCGTCCTCGGGGAGGTTCTCGAACCGCTGGCGGTACCAGTTCGACATCACGTCCTCGATGTCGGCCACCGAGTGCACGTCCTGCTCCCACAGGGGCGCACCGGGCACGAGCGGCACCAGGGCGGAGCCATCGCCGCGGCGGACTGCAGGCGCGTAGTGCGCGTCGGCCCCGGCGTGCTCGGCGAGGCGCGCGAAGAACTCCTCCTGCGCGGCCTGCGCCGTCGGCGGGCGGTGCACGGCCCGCACCTCGAGGTGCGGGCTCGACGGGTGGGTGACGCGCACGATCGGCATCGCGCCGTTGCCGTTGCCGTAGCCGCCGACCCAGCCGACCGGCGCGGGGTCGATGGTGCCGTGCTCGAGCAGGTCGTGCAGGGCGGCGCGCTGGACGTCGGAGACGGCGTGGAACCGGCGCGCGGACGCGGCGTCCTCCACGAGGGCGAGCTCCTCGCGCGGGGCGTGGGCCGCGGGGTTCAGCCCGAGCGGCTCGACGTGCTCGGTCAGGTGCGGCACGAGCGCATCGACGCCGGCCTGCGCGTCGGCGCGCGCGCCGCGCACCAGTTCGGTCACCGCGGCCAGCCCGGCGCGCGACGAGGTGCCCGCGGCGGCCGCGTCCGCGATGTCGGCGAGGCGCGCCGCGAGCGCGGCGTCCCCGACGGAGGCGTGCACGGCGCCGCCGAGCGTCCGGGCCTGGCCGAGGTCGCCGATCGCCGAACGCAGGTGCCCCGCTGCGGCCGCGGCGAGCGCATCACCGTTGCGCACGGATGCGGCCGCCGCCTCGAGCTCCGGCAGGGCGACCTCGAGGTGGAAGACCGCGCCGCGCGCGTATGCAAAGGCCCCTGAGAGGTCCACGTCGATCCGTCCCGTGATCGCGGCGTCGTCCCAACGCCGTCACCGGGTTGTCGGCTGCGGGGCCGCACTCGTCGCAGAACGTGCGCTCGTCGAACGTCAGGCGGCGGTCGGCGACTCCAACAGCGCCGCGCCGGCGGCCGGCGTCGCGGCGTCGCGGCGCAGCGCGTCGGTGGCCACCGTGGCGGCCAGGCGCACGCCCGCGAGCACGTCGCTCGGGAAGTGCACGCCGCCATAGATCCGCGAGAACGCGTACGAGCGCGCCGTGGCCAGCAGGTCCGCCGCGCGCTCGGGGTCGAGCGCGCCCAGGACGAGCGCTCCCACGATCGCACCCGTGGCGTGCCCCGACGGGTAGCTCGGGTTCTCGCCCGGGCTCGGCACGACGAGCGTGATCGACGGGTCGACGGCGTACGGCCGATGCCGCGCGAACTTCGCCTTGCCGTCGTTCGACACGTCGTTGGCCCGGTCGAACGCCGTCTTCAGCAGTCGCTCGGCATGCCTGGCCTGGCTCGCGCCCTGCGTGCTGCGGATGTGGTCGACCTCGGCGTTGAAGAGCGTCCACCCGCCGTCGCGCGCGAAGGCGTCTGCGAAGGCGTTGCCGGCCTCGGTGCGCGTGCCCATGAGCTCGTGCATGTACGCGAGCTCGGACCGCTCCACCTCGGCGCTCGGCGGCGGCGCGATCGCCGCGAGCGCATCGCGGTCGAACTGCTTGGCGGTGCCGGTCGCATGGGCCGTGGCCCACGCCGCGGCGTCGCTGGCCCCCGCGGCGACGGCCGCGTCCAGCTCGTGCGCGAACGCATCCGGCACGGCGATGGGCTGCGGTGCGGCAGCCTCGGTTCCTCCCAGTCGCATCGTGCCCTCCCAAGCTCGACGAACGCTGGGACGATCCTACCGGTCCCGCACCGTGGCACGCCGCAGTTCGGCAACCGCTCCCGGTACCGCCTCCGGGTCCCGCTCGAGGAGGGCGACGAGGGCGCTGCCCACGATCACGCCGTCGGCGTGCCCGGCGAGCGCCGCCACGTGCTCGGGCGTGGAGATCCCGAAGCCCACGGCCACCGGCACGTCGTCGCCGCCGTCCGCCAGCTCGCGGCGCACGCGGGCGAGCAGGTCGACGGTGGACGAGGCGACCTCCGAGCGTGCACCGGTCGTGCCGGTCGCGGCCACGACGTACAGGAACCCCGTCGACCCCGCCGCGAGCTCGCCGAGCCGCGCGCCGTCCGTCAGCGGGGTCGCCAGCATCGTCATGCCGAGCCCGTGTCGACCCGCCGCCTCGTGCAGCTCCACGAGCGCGGCCGCGTCGGGCACGATCAGGCCGTCGACCCCGGCGTCCGCAGCGTCCCGACAGAACGCGTCGATCCCGTACGCGAGGAGCGGGTTCACGTACCCCATGAGGACGATCGGCACCTCGACGCCGGCCGCTCGCACGGCGCGCACCGCGGCCAGGCACCCGGCGACCGTGACGCCGTCGTCGAGGGCCAGGCGCGTCGCGTCGCGGATGGTCGGCCCGTCCGCGAGCGGGTCGCTGAACGGCACGCCGAGCTCCACCACGTCGGCGCCCGCCTCGACCAGTGATGAGACGAGCGCCGGCACCGCGTCGAGCGACGGACGACCGCACACGACGTACGGCACCAGCGCTGCGCGCCCCTGCGCCCCGGCCGTGGCGAAGGCCGCGCGGATGCGCTCGCCCCCAGCCACGCGCGTGCTGCCCGGTGCCGCGCTCACACCCGCCCCGCCCGGTACGCCGCGATCGTCGCGAGGTCCTTGTCGCCGCGACCCGACAGCGTGACGAGGACGGTCTCGTCCGCGCTGCGCTCGGCCGCGAGCCGCAGGCCAAGCGCCACGGCGTGCGCGCTCTCGATCGCCGGGATGATCCCCTCGGTGCGACACACCAGCTCGAGCGTGGCCATCGCCTCGTCGTCCGTCACCGGGTGGTACGTCGCACGGCCGCTCGCCGCCAGCTGCGCGTGCTCGGGCCCGACTCCCGGGTAGTCGAGCCCGGCGCTGATCGAGTGGGTCGGCAGCACCTGCCCGTCGGCGTCCTGCAGCAGCATCGTGCGCGCGCCGTGCAGCACCCCGTCGCGTCCACCCACGATCGACGCCGCGTGCCGAGGCGTGTCGACGCCGTCACCGGCCGCCTCCGCCCCGTGCAGTTCCACGCCCGCGTCGGCGGCGAACGGCATGAAGGTGCCGATGGAGTTGGACCCGCCACCGACGCACGCCACCACGGCGCCCGGCAGCGATCCGGTCAGCTCGAGGCACTGCACGCGCGCCTCGTGCCCGATCACGCACTGCAGGTCGCGCACCATCGTCGGGAAGGGGTGCATCCCCACGGCGCTGCCGATCAGGTAGTAGATGCCGTCGGGGTCGCCCACCCACTCGCGGATCGCCGAGCTGACCGCATCGGTCAGCGTGCGCGTGCCCTCGTCGACCGCGTGCACGCGCGCGCCCAGCAGCTCCATCCGCTCCACGTTCGGGTGCTGGCGCTCGATGTCGTGCGCGCCCATGTGCACCACGCACTCGATGCCGAGCAGCGCGCACGCCGTCGCCGTCGCCACGCCGTGCTGGCCGGCGCCAGTCTCGGCGATCACCCGGGTCACGCCGAGCCGCCGCGCGAGCAGCGCCTGGCCGATCGCGTTGTTGATCTTGTGGGCGCCCGTGTGCGCGAGGTCCTCGCGCTTGAGCAGCACCTGCGCGCCACTTGCCGTGGCCGCGAGGCGCGGTGCGTCCTGCAGCGGCGTCGGGCGGCCGATGAACATGCGGCACAGGTGCGCGTACTCGGCCAGGAACTCCGGGTCGCGACGCGCGTCGGCCCACGCCGCAGCGATGCGCGACGCGGCCGGCACGAGGATCTCGGGGATCCAGCTGCCGCCGAACGCGCCGAACGCGCCGTCACCCGGCATGGGGTGCGCATCGAGGCGGAAGCCCGCGAGCGCATCGTCGGGCTCGCGCGCGGGCGCCTCGGGCATGGCTGCGGCGGACGGTGTGGTCGTCATGGTGCGTGCTCCGCGTCGCGGTCGTCCTGCGTGAGGAAGTCCGGCACGACGTCGAGCGACGTCGCGCGCGCCGCCGCCACGAACGCCCGCATCAGCTCGGCGTCCTTGTGCCCGGCGTGCGA
>JAOPYS010000101.1 GCA_025964465.1 Thermoleophilia bacterium | reverse complement strand
GCGCCTCGAGGAGAGCTTCCAGCACGACCAGCGCCTGCTCGAGAACTTCGCGCAGCAGAACCCCGACCAGCTCGCGCAGGAGATGAACGCGCTGTTCGGCGCGCCCTCCGCACCCGAGCGCACGTACGGCTGACCCACGACCGCACCAACAGGCCCCGCACGACCCCGGCTCCTCCCTCCTCCCCCCCAGGACCCGCCATGACCGACACGCCCGCCATGCCCCCCGACGACCAGCAGCCCCCGACCGACACCGTCGAGGGTGGCGGGCCGTCCGCGGCCGAGCAGCTGGCGAACGACCCCGTGCGCAACGCGGCGGCCAAGCTCGAGCTGTTGTCGGAGGAGACGCGCGAGCAGGTGCTGTCACGGATGGACCCGGCGATCGCGCAGCGCGTGCGCGACATGATCGTGTCGATGGCGGGAAGCCGCCCGCACAACGGTTTCTCCACCGACGTCGCCACGCGGCGCCGGATGATCCACGAGATGGCCGACGGCGTGGCGAGCCGCACCGTGGCGCAGACCGTCGACTCGCTGGACGCGCTGGCGCCCGGCGCGGCATCACCGACGATGGCGACGCCGGGGCTGAGCGCCCCGGCGGCCGGAGCCCAGCCGGGCGGCGTACCGCGGCCCGCGTCGAGCGACCCGCTCGAAGCGTTGCGCACGCTGCACCCCGCCGCGATCGCACGGGCCATGCAGGGCGAGCGCGCAGAGGCGTGGGCGATCGTGCTGGACCGGCTCGACGCGAACGCGCGGGCAGCGCTGCAGCTGTACCTGGACGGGACGGCGCGCACCGCGATCGAGGAGGCCCGAGCCCGCCAGGCGGAGCTGCAGGCGACGTCGCCCGCGCTGCTCGGGACGATCATCGTGGCGATCGCGCGCACCGTCGTGCCGCGGGCCCTGCGCGAGCACAACCAGCTGCTGACGACGTCACCGATGGCGTGGTCCGGCGCCTAGTGGTCGCGGTCGCCCCGTATTGGCCACCACCACCGATGGGTACGAGGTAGGCATGGCACGTGTCTTCAAGGGCAGCAGCTTCGACGACGGGCAGTTTCCGATGCCCCCCGATCCGCGCGGCAGTGCGGGGGCGCACGGTGCTGCCACCGAGGGCGCGCCCGACCCGACGTTCGCGGGCGTGGAGCCGGCCGAGCTGCAGCACGCGCTCGGCGAGCTGCAGCAGATCGTCGGCATGGTCGCGGGGATGCGCCCGGCCGTGCAGGAGCTGTCGTCGATGCTGCGCGAGGGCGGCCGCGAGCAGGGCTACGGCGAGGGCGTGGCCCGCGCGCAGGGTGAGGTGCAGTCGCAGCTGATCGAGGTCATGTCGGCGCTGACGGCGGCACAGGCCGAGCGCCACCGCCTCGCGCAGCAGCACGAGGGCGCGCTCGCGGACCTGGCCGTGCAGATCGCACGCAAGGTGATCGCCGCACACCTGGAGCTCGACCCGACGCTCGTGGCGCGCATCGTGGCGGAGGCGATCCGCGAGCTGGAGCCGTCGACCGCGCTCATCGTGCGCGTCCACCCCGACGACCTGTCGACCGTGGAGGACGCGCGGCGCGAGCTGGAGCGCCTCGTCCAGGGCGACGGGCGCGTCGACATCGAGGCCGACCCGACCGTGGACGTCGGTGGCGTGGTGCTCGTGTCACCCGTCGGCGAGGTGGACGCGAAGATCTCGACGAAGCTCTCCGTGCTGCAGACGGCGTTCACGGCGCAGCGCCGCGCGCTCGTCGACGGCGCCTGACCCGCCCCTTCCGAACGACACGAGGCCCCCGGTCTCCCAAGGGCCTCGCGCGCGTGTCGGGGTGGTGCGTGGTGTGGTCGTTCAGGCGCCAGGGGCACCACCTCCGCCCATGCCGGTCTCGACGGAGCTGACCGCGCCGTCCTTGTTGAACAGCACCGTCGCCTGCGTGCCATCGGACTTGGTGACGTGCGCCTCGTAGGCCGCGCCGTCGGCGTCGGTCTCCACGCGGTCGATCGTCGCTCCGGGCACCTTCGCCTTCGCCGCGGCGGTCAGCTTGGTCTTGAGCGAGCCGGTCACGAGCGTCTCGCCGGCGCGCTGGCCGCCGCGTGGCCCGCCGTCGCCGCGGATGTCGGTGCCGGCTGCGGCCGGTGCCGCGGCGGTGGTGGTGGCAGCAGCAGCCGCCGTGGTGTCGGAGCTGGCGGCGCTGGCCATGGCCGACCCACCGAGTGCCAGTGCGGCGACTGCGGCGACGGTCATGATGCCCTTCGTTGCGATGTCCTTCATGTCGAGCCTCTCGTTCGGGGTTGAGCTTGCACCACGAACTCTGCGCCCTGGACGTAAGCGCTCCGTCGGAGGAACGGCACGCGCAGGTAGGAGGTCAGGCGGACATCGCGTGCTCGTGGTCGAGCAGCCAGCGCTTGCGCTCGAGCCCACCGAGGTAGCCGCCGAGCGCACCGCCCGTGCGCAGCACGCGGTGGCACGGGATGACGATCGGCAGCGGGTTGGTCGCGCAGCTCGACCCGACGGCGCGGATCGCGGTCGGCCGCCCCGCGGTGGCGGCGAGCTCGGCATAGGTACGCGTCTCGCCGGCCGGGATGGACGGCAGCAGCTCGACCACCTGGCGACGGAACGCGCCGCGCACCAGCCGCAGGTCGAGCGGCACGTCGAACGGCGTGACGGTCCCCGAGAAGTAGGCGTCGAGCTCGCGACGGACCCCGTCGAGGCGCGATGACACCTCGAGGATGCGCGGTGACACCTCGCGGGCGAGGCGCTCGATCGACGCGTCCGCGTCGAAGCCGACGTGGACGAGTCCGAGCTCGGTCGCGGCCAGCAGCAGCGGCCCGAGCGGCGTGTCGATCGTCGCGGTCGCGACCTCCACGATGCCCGCGCCGTCCGCGGCGACGACGAACCCCGCATCGGCGCGGGCCAGCAATTCGTCCAGTTCGACCGTGCTCATCGTGTGACCTCCATGCCGCGCAGGGCGGCGATCCCGTCGGCGTAGCTGCGTCGCGCGGCGACCTCGTTGCACTCGAGCACGGCGGCGACCTGTGCGTGTGACATGTCGAGCACGCTGCGCAGCATGACCGCGCCGCGCTGCTTCGGTGGGAGGCGTCGTACCGCGTCCCACAGCGCGGTCGCGTCGAGCGATGCGAGGTCATCCTCGACCGCCACCTCGGGCACGTCCCCGGTCGCGACCTCGCGTCCGCTCCGGCGCAGCGCATCGAGCGCCGTGCGGTGCGCGATGCTCAGCAGCCACGCCTCGACACGTTCACGGTCGGCGGGTGGCCACGCCCGAAGCGCCTTGAGGAACGTCTCCGAGAAGCAGTCCTCCGCCTCCTGCGGCCCGATCATCCCCACGAGCAGTCGCAGCACAGCGCCGCGATGCGCGACGTAGCTCGCCTGGAACGGAGGTGGGGCATCGCCCTGCATCGCGACCTTCATACCAGTTGGACGCGCGACGCCCCCGTTTCGTGAGGTGTGCCGCGATCGACACACCCCCGCGCGCCTTTCGTCACAATGCGCGCGTCTTTCGTCACGCCTCGGTCGGGATGCTGTCGCCATGGATGGTGCCGCCGAGGTCGGCGAACAGGACTTGTCACTCCTGGGGAGCGAGGTAGCACCTGGCTCACGGTTCGATTCCGTCGCCATCCGCAGTCATCGTTGCCACGTCGGAGGTCGGGCCGGTCGCCCGGCCGTGACACCGGCCTCCGACGGGCGCGATGTGCCGGGCTATAGTGAGCGTCGACAAGTCCTGTGCACCATGCCCGGGTCGCTCCCGGCACGTCGACGGCCCGCCCCTGTGGCGGGCCGTCGCGTCTTCGGTGCCGGGCTCCCTTGCCAGCGCGAGGGAACGAGCGCACACTGCAGGTGCGGGCCCCACCCGCCGATAGCCCCTGCGCGGCCTCCGGCTGCGCAGCGCCCCACCTCCACAGTCAGGCCATGCCCACCGTGACGACGCACCCCTCGCTCGAGCCGCCCTCGCTCGATAAGTACGCCATGCTCGCCGGCGAGCTGTCGCTCACCCGTGTGACCGGACGCCTCGTGGGCGTCGCCGGGCAGGTGCTCGAGGCCGAGATGCCACGCGCCGTGGTCGGCAGCCTCGTGCGCATCGAGACCCAGTCGGGCAAGCCGCTCCAGGCCGAGGTCGTCGGCTTCCGCGAGCGCCTCGCCATCCTCGCGCCGCTCGGCGACATCAACACCGTCCCCCAACGCGCGATGGTCACCAGCGAGCCGACCCCGCTCTCGGTGAAGGTCGGCCCCAAGATCCTCGGCCGCGTGCTCAACGGCCTGGGCGAGCCCATCGACGGGCTCGGCCCGCTCGAGGCCGAGCAGCTCTACCCCGTCAACAACGTGCCCGCAGACCCGCTCCACCGCCAAGGCATCCACGAGCCGTTCTTCACCGGCGTGCGCGCCATCGACGGCGTGCACCCCATCGGCAAGGGCCAGCGCATCGGGCTGTTCGCCGGCTCGGGCGTCGGCAAGTCGACGCTCATGTCGATGATCGTCAAGAAGTCCGAGGCCGACGTCGTCGTCTGCGCCCTCGTCGGCGAGCGAAACCGCGAGGTCCGCGACTTCGTGAAGGACACGATGGGCCCGGAGGGCATGGCCAAGTCGGTCGTCATCGCCGCCACCTCCGACAACCCCGCGATGGTGCGCGTGAAGGCGTCGTTCGTCGCCACCGCCATCGCCGAGTACTTCCGCGACCAGGGGCTCAACGTCGTGCTGCTGCTCGACTCCGTCACGCGCCTGGCCATGGCGCAGCGCGAGATCGGCCTGTCAGCCGGCGAGCCGCCGTCCGAGCGCGGCTACACCCCGAGCTGCTTCGCGATCATGCCCAAGATCATGGAGCGCGCCGGCGCCGGCATCACCGGCACCATCACCGCGATGTACACCGTGCTCGTCACGGGCGACGACATGAACGAGCCGATCGCCGACACGGCGCGCGGCATCCTCGACGGGCACATGGTCCTCTCGCGCAAGCTCGCGCACAACGGCCACTACCCGGCGATCGACATCCTCCAGTCGATCTCCCGCCTCCGCGGCGACATCGCCGAGCGCGACCACGTCGACGCGGCGATCGACCTGTGCCGCGCGTGGTCCACCTACGGCGACGCCAAGGACCTCATCGACGTGGGCGCCTACGTGCCGGGCTCGAACCCGGACATCGACTGGGCGATCGGCATGAACAAGCCGATCGAGGCCTTCCTCAAGCAGCGCGGCGACGAGCCGGTGAGCTGGGACGACACCCTGGCCAAGGTCAAGGCGCTCATGGGTGGCGGCCCGCCCCCGCCCACGATGGGCGCGGTCACGACTCCCGGCCCCGCCGTGCCCTCGCAGCCGGCAGCCCCGGCGGAGGACACCAACGACGCGATGGACTGGAACTGGTAGCCCGAGCGCCCCGGCGCATGCGCCCTGTTCCCTGCTGAGCCCGCAACCCGCGGCCGCGCAGCCTCGATAGACGGGCATGGCCCGTCGCACGTGCGGCGCGGTCGGCCGGGGGGCAGAGGGGGCGGTCAGGCACATGCACGTGAAGGGCGTCGCCATCGCTCTGGGCATCCCGGTCGCGGCCCTCGCGGGTCTGGTCGTGCGCGACCTCGTCGCCGACGACCCCGCGCACCATCCCGCCGAGGCGATCGCCCCTTATCCCGACGGGTCCCGTCACGTGCTCCTGCACCAGGCCCTCGGCGCGGTCGAGGCGCTGGCGTCGGGGATCGCAGCGCGCATCCACCCCGCGTCGGACGAGCACGCGCCCTCGAGCACGCAGCTGGCGCCTGCCACCAACGCCCTCGATGCATGGGCCGCGCTCGAGCGCACCAGCGAGGTCCGGGGCGCCCCCGGGCTGTTCCGCGCCGACGCCCGCGCGCCGTACAACGCCTCGGTGTGGTCGACCAGCCAGGTCCTCAACGGCGCCATCGACCTCGCCGGCAGGTCCGGCGACTGGACGGACGTGAACCGGATCGTCGACCGCTCGGCGTCGCGCTACGGCGACGGGCTGTGGTCCGACGGCGTGACGGGCGCCCCGTCCAGCTGGTCGATCGCGCCCCATCCCTTCTACGACGACAACGCGTGGATCGCACTCGACCTGCTGCAGGTGTACGACCGCACGCGCGACCCCTCCTGGCTCCGCCGGGTCGAGGGGCTCGTGCCGCTGCTGGCATCGGGCGTGCAGCCCGACGGCGGCGTCCTCTGGGGGCGCGACGAAGCCAGGCCGAGCGTCAACACGTGCGCGGCGGGCCCCGTGGGCCAGGTGTTCGCACAGCTGTACGCGGCCACCGGCAACCGGGGCTACCTCGACACCGCGGTCGACATCGAGCGCTACCTCGTCGACCACCTGCGCCAGCCCTCGGGCCTGTACGGCGACAACGTCGACATCGCGAGCGGTGCGGTCGACCCCTCGCCGGCCAGTTACAACCAGGGCGCGCCGATCGGGCTCGAGCTCGAGCTCTACCGCTCCACTGGCGACCGCGCCTACCTGGACCGCGCCGTGCAGACCGCGACGGCCGCCGTCGACTGGATGTCGTCGGGGGACACGGCGTGGCACCAGCCGCCGGCGTTCAACGCGATCTTCTTCCGCAACCTGCTGGCGCTGGACGGCGTCGCACCCGACCCCTCCTACCGACGCCTGCTCGATCGCTACCTCCAGCGAGCCGTGGATGACGGCCTCGACCCGGAGTCGGGCCTGTACACCGGCGGCGGGATCGGCCACTACGGATCGTCGCCGGGCAGCGCGATCGACCAGGGCGCGATGGTGCAGCTGTTCGCCCTCGCGGCGGGGGCCGACCCCGCGCGCTGAGGCACGCGCGACGCCCACCCCGCTTCGCCCAGCCGTGCGCGACCGCTCGCCGGTCCTTGACACGCTGCCCGATCGACCTACTGTGGAGGTGACGCGCACGTTCGTGCGTCGACCGCTGCACCCCCGACCCCGATTGCGACCACTCCCCCATGGCGCGAACGACCTTCCGATTCCGACTGCGCCGCCTGCTCGACGTCCGAGTCATGCGCGAGAAGCAGGCGCAGCAGGAGCTGCAGGCGCGACGCCAGCAGGTGGTGGCGGAGGAGCAGCGCCTGCGTGAGATGCAAGCCGAGGAAGTGGACCTGCGCGAGCAGCAGCGGGCACCGCTCGAGCGAGGCGGCGACCTCTACCAGTTCGAGATGCGCCGGCACTTCCTCGAGAAGGCGATCAAGGACAACGTCGCGGGCCAGGGCACGCAGCAGACGCGCATCCGCGACGCCGAGCGGCGCGTCCTGGAGCAGGTCGAGGTGGTCAAGCAGCGCGGCATCGAGGTCAAGGCGCTCGAGAAGCTCGAGGAGAAGCAGCGCGAGGAGCACCGGGTCGAGCAGCTGCGCGAGGAGGGCCTGTTCATGGACGACCTCGCCGGCCAGGGATTCCTCCGGCGACGGACCAGGGACGCGAGGGTCGCGGCGGAGGACCAAGCCGCGCGGGAGGCGACGCAATGAGGACCGAGAAGCCGGAGGGCCCGCAGGAGCCCAACAACCGACGCAAGCACAAGGCGCCGGGCGGGCGCCCCAAGCGGACGGGCACGCACGGGCCCGTTGGCTTCGGGCACGTCATGCGTGACGTGCGCGGCGGCGGCAAGCAGCCCGGGCAGCACGGCGGCGGGACTGGTACGGGCACCGGCACGGGGCATGGCGACGGCTCCGGCGGCCATGGCTCGGGCGGGACCAGCCTGCCGGGCACCGCGACGCTCGGCTCGGCGGGGTTCGACCCGGCACTTGCACAGGCGCAGGGGCTCGACGCCGGCGCTCGCGCGGCGCGGGCCATGGGCGCCGTGCCGACCGACGGCGAGCGCCTCGACGCCGCCACGTTCGGCGTGCGCGACGCCACCGATGCGCTCCACGCGCAGGACCAGTCCGTCGCGTTCCAGTCCAGCGCACAGCCGCTCGTGCCGACGCCGCTGGCGCGCATGACGCCCTCCGCCCTGCTGGAGACCGTGCTCGACGAATCGACCCGGCTCGCCATCGACGAGGCGTCCAAGGAGCTGCACGTCGAGCTCGAACCGGCGCACCTGGGCCCGCTCACGGTGCGCCTCAAGCGGGAGCCGGACGGGCGGCTGGACATCCGGTTCCGCGCCCGCCAGGGCGATGCGGCCCGGGTGCTGGAGCAGGGCACCGAACTGCTGCGCGAGCGCTTGGCGGCCGCCGGGTACGCGAACGTGACCGTCGACGTGACCCAGGACTCGAGCCTGCAGCTCACCGGCGTGACCTCCGGCCGCTGACCACCGCACGGCGATACCCCTCCCGGAGCCGGTTGCGGGTGCCGATGGGAAGGTGTGCGCCGCCTGTCCCTCGCCCTCCTCGCGCTGACCCTCGCCTCGTTCGCGGGCGTGGCCGCGACGCCGGACGCCGTGCGGGGGGCCTCCTCCAGCGTCACCGTGGTGATGGACGTGGCGAGCGCGACGGCGATCAGCCCGCTCGGGTGCTCCTCGGCCGCCAGCACCAGCTTCGGCACCGTGCTGCCCGACACGCCCGTCGTGACGTCGGCCGACTGCACCGTCTCCTTCGGCTCGACCAACGACACGGCGGCGCTGCGGATGCGCCAGTTCGACGAGGTCGGCACGGCGATGTACCGACCGCCGGACGGCTCCTTCGCCACGGCGTTCGGCGGCACCGGCAAGGTCACCGTGCCGGTGGGGACGGGCTCGGACCTCGCCCGGGCCATGGCCGTGCAGGCGAACGGCGACATCGTCGTGGTGGGCACCTCCGCGGGCGCGTCCAACGACGACTTCTCGCTCATCCGGCTCCATCCGAACGGGACGCTCGACTCGACGTTCGGAGCCACCACCGGCAAGGTCGTCCAGCCGATCGGCGCGGGCAACGACACCGGCTACGCGGTCGCGATCCAGCCGGCCGACGGGCGCATCATCGTCGCGGGATCCTGTGCAGGGAGCGGCAACCACTGCATGGCACGCTTCAAGACCGACGGGACGCTCGACACGACCTTCAATGGCACGGGGTACGAGCTCTCGGTGGTCGGCGACGGGAGCTTCCAGTCCATCATGGCCATCGCGCTCCAGCCGGACGGCAAGATCGTCACCGCCGGGTACGCCGGCTACCCCGGGCTGAGCGGCGAGATGGTCGTCACCCGGGTGTTGCCGAACGGCACGATCGATTCGGGCTTCGGCACCTCCGGCACGGTGCACATCCCGGGCAACGCGAACTTCGACATCCTCCGCGGCGTGGCCATCGCGCCGGACGGCAAGATCGTCGCGACGGGTCGCATCGAGAACGGCGCCCGCTACGACTGGGCGACCCTCCGGCTCAACGCCGACGGCTCGCTCGACACGTCCTTCAACGGCACCGGCATCAAGCAGCACCAGGTGGGCTCCGACGACTACGCGCGCTCGGTCGCGGTGCAGCCGGACGGGTCGATCGTCACCGTCGGATACGCCAACAACGGCAGCAACACGGACGTGGCAGCGGTGCGCTATCTCGTCGACGGCACCCTCGACCCGTCCTTCGGGGTGGGTGGCGTCGCCATCGCTCCCGGGTTCGGTGCGGCGGACGAGGGGTTCGCCGTGCGGCTGCTCGGCGACGGCCGCCTCTACATCGGCGGCTTCGTGACCTCGGGCACGAAGCAGATGGGTGTCGCACGCCTCCGCGCCAACGGGACGCTCGACCCGACGTTCGGCACGGGCGGCGCCATGGCGACCACCATCGGTTCCGGCGTGTCCGAGATCGGCGCGATCGCGATCGGCGCGGACGGCTCACTCTACGGCGCCGGTCAGGCGACGAACGCGACGCTCGATTTCGGGGTCGTGCGCCTCGGCACCGTCACCGTGACGGACTACGCCGTCGGCTCGGCGGACTTCACGGGTGGCGGATCGATGTTCGGCGCGTGCCTGCGCGGCGTGGGCGCCGGGGCGTCGACCGACGTCTCGACCTGGACGCCAGCCGGCACGTGCAGCGCCGTGTCGGGGCCCAGCTGGCACGCGGTGGCGAGTGGGACCACGGGCGACAAGCTCGCGTTCACCACCGTCGCGGGCACGTCGGGCGCCACGGCGAGCCTGCGGTTCGCCGCGCGGCCGGCCCTGTCGCAGGCGCCCGGCACCTACATCGCCCCGATCCTGTTCGAGGTCATCGCGCCCGGCTGACCCCATCCCACTGGGGCCGGCGCGTCAGGCGCCGATCGTGCCGTCGTGGTCGAGGTCGGAGCGTGCGGCGCGCTCGAGCACCGCGGTGCGGGCGGGGTAGGCCTCGCCGAACGTCAGCGGTCGCGGCGTGCCGCCTGTCGGCGTCACCGTCGCGAAGGCGTGGCCGAAGTGCGTCTCCGACAGCAGCAGGTGCAGCGATTCGGCGATGTCCTCGCCGGTCGCCGATCCCCCGTAGGGCGTCACCGCGCCGGGCGCCAGGCGCGGCGTCCATCGCGCGCGGCGCACGGGGTCGGGGATCGGCTCGAACTCGACCGGCGCGAGCACTCCCCCCTTCGCGAGGGCGGCGATGGTGGCGTCGTCGGCGCGCACCGCCGCGCCCCACCCGGACACCGGGAGGCTGTGGCCCAGCTCGTGGAACAGCACGCCGGCGGCGTAGGGCCGGCCCCCGAAGAAGTTCACCGCGCCGCCGCCTCCGGCCGCCACGGCATGGAACCCCGGGATGCCGTAGGCCTGCTCGTAGTAGCGGTCGTAGCCCTCGTCGTGCCCGGCGAGGACCCGCACCTGGCGCACCCCGTCGAGGATCGACTGCGGCACCTCGGCCACGGCGGCGCGCAGGCCGTCGAGCACGCCGGGCGCCGAGCCCGTCTCGACGAGCAGCTCGACACCGTGCTCGGTCTGCCCCGTCCCCCCGGCGAAGTGGTACGCCGGGTCGGAGAACCTCGGCGAGAACCGCAGCGACTGGTCCCCGACCTGCGCGGGGTGGTTGGCCGGCAGGTGGTTGCCGCCGCGGCCCGCGCCCTGGCTCCAGGGGAGGGGAGTGGCAGCAGCCGGCGAGGGAGGCGTGGTCGACGGGGCGGCGGCGAGCATCGCTGCATCGTACGCAGCGGGTCACTGCCGTCGCGCGGGTGGCGAGCACCCGTGGGCGGAGGGGCCGGGGCGTTGGCCCGACCTGCCGCGTGCGCGGCGCGCGGGTTTCGCGCGCCCGACCCCGCGGGAGGTTCGCAGCGTGGACGCGCAGGATGGACGAGGCGAATCGAGGCTGGGCCGCGCGTGGTGGCAGGCGGCGCGTCGCGTGGAGCGGCGCATCCTGCGTGCAGGGGCGACCGGAGAGCCGATGCCCGGCGCCGGCGCGGGTCGCCCGCCGGTGCTGCTGGTGCCGGGCTACGCCAACAGCGTCGACGTGCTGCACGTGCTCGGGCGTTCCCTGGATCGCGACGGCTTCGACACCCACGTGGTCGCCCTGCCGGGTCACGGGACCGGCGACCTGCACGAACAGCGTCGGGTGATCCTCGAGGCCGTGGACCGCGTCCGCGCGAACACCGGCTCGGCGACCGTCGACATCGTCGCCCTGAGCAGCGGCGGGTTCTCGGCGCGCGCCGCCGCACAGTTCGACGGGGGCAACCCGGCCATCCGCCGCGTCGTCACCGTGGCGACGACCAACGCCGGCATGCACCACGGCGCACTCACGGCGGTCGTCCGCCGCATCGCACCACCGGGCGTGCGCCAGATCCTGCGAGGCGCCCCCTTCATCGAGCAGCTCCACGCGACGCGACACGCCGCCGACGTCGTGTCGATCGGCACGACGGGCTTCGACCTGGTGTGCTGCCCGCCATCGGCGGTGCGCATCCCGGACCGGCCCTTCGTCGCCGTCGACTCGGGCCGTCGCATCGGACCCCTGTCACGCGTGACGCACGCCCACATCGTGACCGACCCCGTTGCCTACGAGGCGATCCGCGCAGCCCTGCTCCAGCCTGCCCCGTCCTGACCGGACGCGGAGCGGGACGGACCGCGTGCCGACCTCAGCGGAAAGCGCCACCGCTGGAGAAGCGTGCCCCGGCCCGCCCGAAGTCGGCGCGGCTGAGCGAGGCGACGTGACGCACGACGCGCCCCGACCGGTCGGGCCGTGGGACGCCCGGCGGATCGACGACCACGCCGTGCCACGTGCCGCCGTCGGCGTGGCCCCGGTAGTCGAACGACAGGTCGACCACGCCGCTCTGGGCGGTGAGGCCACCGATGCCGAAGTTGTGCCACCCGGCGAAGTTGCCGGAGGAGTAGACGATGTAGCTGCCGTGGTAGCGCTCGACGCCGCGCACGACGTGGGGCCCCGATCCGAGAACCAGGTCGGCGCCGGCGTCGACCGCCGCGTGCAGCGCCGCGCGCGTCTGCGTGCCGTAGTCGTCGCCGCGCGGCACGTGC
>JAOPYS010000082.1 GCA_025964465.1 Thermoleophilia bacterium | reverse complement strand
GGCGGCGACGATGGTGATCCGACGTGCTCGACGTGAAGGCATCACCGCGCATCGGCCGATCATCGTTGCGCATGATCCCCCATCTGCACCATCCCGCCGCCATCCAGACCGGCGGTCGAATCGAATTGGGCGGACGACGCGGCCACCCCGGTGACGGGGGAGGACACCGCGCCGCTGCTCGCGTGCCGGGCGCACGGCTCGCGCGTACGCTGGCGTGCATGCAGCTCGCCGATACGCCACCAGTCCCCGCGCCCGTCCACCTCCAGCAGAACCCCCGCCCCGTGCCCTCGCACGGGCAGTTCGTGGTCGCCGCGGTCGGCAGCGGTGACACGCAGACCCTGGTCGGCACGCGCGCCGGCAGCCACTTCTACATGGCGCGCCGCGCGGGGGTCGAGGACGCGCTCGCCGCCGTGCAGCTGCTCGCGACGAAGACCAACACGACGTACGCCGTGGTCGATCCGAGCCCGGGCCACACCGGCATGACGTGGATCATCCCGGCGTTCACGTGGACGGGCGGCCAGCCCTCGACCGCGGTTGCCGGCCTCGCCGCGCTCGGCGGCGCCGTCACCGGTCGCAGCGCGCACCTGCTCGGCCTCGTCGGCCCCGACGGCGTGCTCGACGCCCGCTCCGTCCCCGTCGACCCGGCGCTCAAGGCACCACGCGGCTGACACGGAGTCCTTCCGCAGCTAGCCCTGCAGCCAGACGGAGCGACGCAGCGTGCGCGTGTTGCCGCTGTCGTCTGAGACGCGCGCCGTGACGAGGACCCGGAACCGCCCCTGCGCCAGCCGGGCTCGGCCGCGGGCGGTGAGCCGGAACGCGACTCGCTGCGTCGAGCCGCCCGCGATGACGGAGGAGACGCGCGTCGTGACGGCACCGTCGGGTGCTGCGGTGACGATCATCGACGTGAGGCACTCGGCCTCCGTGCGCGGGCACGACATCGGCAGGCGGAACCCGCCGCGGATGACCCGCACCGTCACGTCCGCCCTCGGCAGCCCAAGCGTGGGCCGCGAGCGGTCCCGCGCGGCCGTGGTGTTGGACCACACGCGATCGGCGACCAGGTACGACACGGTGGCGATGCCGTTGGGGGCCAGCACGAGCGACGGCGACGAGGTGCCCACGCGCGCGGCCGAAACGGCGACGGGCGCCGTCCACGACGCGACGGCGCTGCCCGGGTGCGCGGCCTGGGTCATGACGACCGAGGTGGGTGCCCCGACCTCGCCAGCCGCCACCCACGACACGAGCACGCGACCGTCGGCCGCGGCGACGCGCATCTCCCCGCTCACCGCACCGGAGTTGGTGCCGATGATCGAGCTCGCCGAGAAGTCTCCGGCGGGCGTCACGTGCGCCGCCCAGTAGTCGTAGTCGGTCGCCAGCCCGGCGACCGTGGCGTCCCACACCATCGTGCCGTTGCCGGCCTCGTCGATCGCGACCTCGGAGATGCCGCCCGCCTTGCGATCGGGCCCGGCGGTGATGTCACCGCCCCCGGGGTTCGACACCTGCTTGGAGCTGGTGATGCCGGTGCTGGTCGTCCCCATCCCGAACTTCCAGAAGAAGAGCTCCGGGCAATCGGTCGCGCAGATCGCGCCCCACCCCGCGACGACCTGCCCGGCCGCGTTGGTGCGCACGGTCGGGTTGTTGTCGACACCGTGCTCGCTGAACGCATTGGCCTGCAGCGTCGTGGACCCGCCGAACACGCCGACGGCGCCGGCGATCGCCTGCTCGATGGTCGCGCTGCCGGAGACGTTGGTCGCCTCGCGCTCGTAGATCACGATCGCCCGACCGGCGGCGTCGACCGCCACGCGGGCGCCGGAGGCGGTGATGTCGCCCGTGCCCCCGGCGAGGGTCTGCTCGCCCGCCCACGCGCCCCGCACCCCGAACGCGGCGTGCACGGACCGGCTGTCGTCGACGTGGTTCCACGTGGCGACGGTGCGTCCCGCGTCGTTGACCGCCACGGCCACGTCGGCGTTGTCAGCGCCACCCGCGATCGAGCCGAGGAACCGCACGGGCCCGAAGACCCCTCCCACCGGGCGATAGCTGACGCCGATCGCGCCCGAGCGGCGGTTGCCGTGCTGGATGAGCCACGCCACGACGGTGTTGCCACGCGGCGACGTGGCCACGACAGGATCCTCCGCATCCTCGGAGCCGGCGAGCGGTACGGGGGAGGTCCAGCCCCCGAGCTTGAGGTCGCTCGTGACGATCGTGTGCGCCGCACCGATCTGGGTCCACGCGGCGACCGCGCGCCCGTCCGCGGCGGCCGCGAGCACGGGCCCGCGGCTGAACTGGCCGGAGATGCGCTGTGGGCCGCGGAGGCTGCGGGCCGGCATGGCCGCCTGCGCCACCGCCGCCGACGCCACCAGCACGAGGAGCGCCGCGACACCTGCCGTGCGGGCTCGACGAGGTGCGTGCACGAGATGTCGGATCACGATAACTCCTTAGAAAGGTGAATCACCACGGGCGACTGTATCCCACGCACCGGAGGCACGAACGGGCCCACGCGCGAACCCCCGCGCGGCTACTGCAACGCCGCCCAGTCCACGGCGACCATCGCGTGGTCGGCCGAGCTCGCCCGCACGGGCAGGCGCGCGCCGACCGTGACGCTGCCGAGCTTGTCGGTGGGGACGCGGTACACGTTCGCGGCGCTGTAGCTGGAGCCGTTGGCGAGCGTGACGGCGAGACCGATGCCGACCATGGTCGAGCCCGGGGCGGCGGGCTGGTCGACGAGCTCGACCGACTGCACGATCGCCGACCCCGGCAGGCCCGAGGCGAGGATGTCCGCCGCCGAGACCGCGACCGGCTGCGCGGCCCCCTGGTTCGCGTGCACGACGGTGACGCTGCCCGCGGCGGCAGGGTCGAGACCGGCCTGCGCCAGCACCGCCGCGAGGTCGAAGCCCGCGGGCAGGTCCCCGTTCACGCGCGTGGCGACATCGGCCAGGATGCCAGCCGCCGCGCCGGAGCCCCCGACACCCGAGCCGACCGCGCCGTCGGCGATCTGGGCAAGCCGATCCTTGTCACGGCGCTTGATCGCGCGAGCGTCGTGCGCGTCGTCGAGGACGATCCGGACCTTGTGGCTGCCGGGCCGGAACCGCACGTGGATCGTCTCGCCGACGTTGGGCGGCACCATGCGCCGCTGCGTGCGCGAGAACCCCTGGTGCGCGATCTTGAGCTTGCAGCGGAACGGCGGCTCGGCGGAGGGGTGCACGTCGATGACCATCCGCGTGTGCGAGGGCATCCCCGAGCCCTCGCCCGAGCTGCCCACGTAGTGGTCGGCGAGGACCACCGTGGCCGTCGCGTGTGTCCAGGTCCGTCCGAACATGCCGTGCCGTCCTTCGATCGGCGGAGACAGGCGTGCTCCGACGACGCAACGATCTCACGTTCTGAAGGCGTGCGTGAGCCGGTCGTCCTAGGGCGTCGCGCGGCGCAGGGCCGCGTCGAGCTGTGCCTCGTCGAGCGGGGCGCCTTCGTGCGCCGAGATCGCCGCTCGGATCCGGTCCTCGAGCTCGGCGCTCGTGCGGTGCCCGCGCAGGAGCGTCACCGCAGCGTCGACCTGGCCCGGGTCCTCGACGTCGATGCCGGCGCGGCGCACCAGGTCGCGCACCGCGGCGTGCTCGCTGCCGTAGGCGGAGAGCGGTCCGGACTTGAAGCGAGCGAGCGTGGCGTCGGGCACCTCGGCGCGCAGGCCTGCGTCGTCCAGGAACCGTTCCAGCTGCCCCGGCCAGTAAGTGATCGTCTGGTCGCCGCCCTCCTCGAGGACGCGCGAGCGCTCGTTGGCCGCGGCGTCGGTGGCGAGCCGGTAGTCGGTGACGCCGTCGGCGTGCTCCAGCTCGTGGCGCAACACCGCGGCCGCCTCGGTCGTGACGATCGCCGGGTCCGCGTCGCGGATCGCGCCGTCGGCCTCCGCGGGCGTCAGGCCGAGGCTCGCGAACCGGCCACGCAGGAAGGCCTCGCGGCCGCCGTCCGCGTGCTCGACGACGGTGCGGATCGGCGAATCCGCCAGCCCGACGACGTACCCGTGGTCGAAGGTGGCGACCGCGCGCGTCCACGTCGCCCCGAACACCTCCTCGAGGCCTCCTTCGGGCGGACGCAGCACGATGCTCGGATCCTCCGCGACCGCGCGCAGGCGGCTCCACCCTTCGAGCGCGGCCGACGAGTCGGGCAGGACGATGCCGCGGAACGGCGAGTCCGGGCGCGAATCGGCCGCCCGGCCCGCAGCGTCGAGGATTCGGCGCGTGCGCGCGGCCTCCGGACCCGCCAGCAGCTTCGCGGCCGCCGCCGTGACGGCCTCGAGCGGCTGCCCCGCCGCGTCGCGAGCGAAGATCGGCGTGCGGGCGAGCGCATCCGTGAGCTGCTCGCCGCCGGCGACCGTCTCGTGCGCGAGGTCGGTGCCGACCACGCGCGGCCGGCGCGCAGGGTCGACAGCCCCATCACGGGGTGACACCCGGCGAGCGCCGGAGGATGTTGCCGACCATCGCGTCATAGGCCTCGCCCGACACGAGCGTGTGCATGTGGTCGGGGGCGTCGTCGCCGCGGATCACGTGGGTCGCGGCGCCCTCCCACTGGGCCTCGGGCAGCTTGATGAGGCCGTCCTTCTCGGACACCACCGAGAGGCCGCGCACGTGCGAGGCGATGTCCGCATCACGGATCTCCGCCATCACGGGGTTGGTGTACTGCGTCTCGGCGACGATCCGCGAGAACGGGCCGGTGATCGGCGCCATCACGTTCGCCTGCAGCTGCATGAGCGGTGACAGCCGCTGGCCGGTGGGGGTGGAGGAGAGCAGCGTCATCGACTCCACCCGGGCGCGCTGGGCCGCGGTCGCGTTGGCGTACCACGACTGGATCACCGTGGCGCCCTTGCTGTGCCCGGCCAGGTGGATCGGGCCCTCGGGCGCGGCGGCGATCGCACGGTCCAGCTCGGCGACGCCCTCGCGCACGGAGGCGAGCCCACCGCCGGGTATCTCCACGGCGCGAGCGGCGATGCCGTCACGCGCGAGCGAGCGCAGCATCGGCCCGAGGCCGCGGGCGCTGCCCGCGTAGCCGGAGACGAGCAGCGTCGTGCCCGCGTGCGCCGCGCTGGCGCGGGCGGCATCCGACAGCGCCGTGCCGATCTCGGGCACGCGGTCGAGCTTGGTCTCCGTGGCGCGGACCATGCCTCGTGCCATGGCGCCCATGAGCAGCTCGCCCGGCATGTTGATCGGAAGTCCCACGATGGATCAGCCCCTCGGAAGCGGCGCCTCCCCCGAGTGCGCCGCCTGTCTGTCCCGCCGCGCGGCTCGATCGTTGCACGCGACCCGGCGGGCGACCGGGCCCACCACCCGGGTCAGGACAGGCGCTCGGTTATTTCGGCGCCGATGCCACGCTTCTGGATGATCCAGTACGTCTCGTGGCGTTCGATCGGGTCTTCGGCCGCGACGATCACGTGGTCGGGGAGCGTCACGTGCCAGATCGGGCTCGAGCGCACGTGCCGGTACTCGTCGAAGCCCAGCTCGATCATCTGCTCGCAGTCGGCGATGGCGCACTCGCACATCACCTCGAACCGACCGTCGCCCTCGCTGCCCCGGAATTCCTCCACGGCGGCCGCGATCTGCTGGTTGGCGTCGCGGAATCGCGATTCGTTGACCGCGATGCGACGTTGCTGGAGCTCATCCATGCTCAGTCCCCGGTTCGTGTGGGCGCGCGTGTGCCGTGGCGACCGCTGCAGCTCGCTCCAGGAACGCGCCGATGGTCGCATCATCGCCGGTGGCGGCCTCCGACGCCATCGTCGCCGTGACGCGCTCGAACTCGAGGCGTGCGCGCAGCGCCGCCTTGGTGAGCGTCACGAGGACCCGGCGACCGTCGTCCGGATGTGCCTCGCGGCGCAGCAGGCCGCGCTGCTCGAGCCGGTCGAGCAGGGTCGTCATTCCTGCCGTGGTGATGCCGATCGCCTCGGCCAGCTTCGACGGGGCAGAGATGCCGTCGCCGAGGAAGATGATCGCGAGCTTCTCGTTCGCGTTCAGGTCGAACTGGCGGCGCCACGCGGCGTCGAGGTGCTCATATGCGACCAGCAGCTCGCGGAGCCCCTGTTCGACGCGGTCATCGGTGCCCATCGGTCACCGCCTTCGGCCCCGTGGCGATCCAGTAGCCGTCGTGTTCCTCGGCCACTCCGTGCAGCGGCGGGTTGACGTGCCCGGGCGTGACCACGTACATGTCGGGCCGTCGCCGCGCCGCGTCGAACTCGTCGGAGCCCAGCTCGACCATGTCGAGGCAGTCCAGGGCCGGGCACTCGCACATCACCTCGAACGTTGCGCCCTCCCGAGACTCCCCTCGGAAGTGCTGGGTGGCGGCCACGGCGCGGTCGTTGATCGCCCGCAGTCGCACCGGGTCGTTGCGCTCCGGGGCGCCCTGGTCCCCGGGGCTGCTCCCATCCTCGCCGGAGTGGCTCACCGTCTCGCTCTCCTCGCGTCGTCGGTCGTGTCGGGGTGCCCCGGACTCGACCTGCAAAACCTGCCGCTGCTGCCTTGAGTGCACCAGTCGACCGGCACTATAGCTCGATAAGCTATCTAGTTCGCGGAGGGGTGCATGGACGACGCGCGAGGCGCGACGACGGCACTCGCTCGAGGGACACGCGGACCAGCAGGGTCCGTGCTGGCCTGCGCTACGATGCGTGTGCAGCTCCGAGGGGCGGGGCCGGTCGAAACGCCGGGGTCTCAGTCCCGGCCTCCGACCCCGCCCTCTCGGAGTACCACCCACCGATGGTCCCCGCTCGGTGGGCACGCGGTTCTCTCCTCGCCCCGGGGTCACGGCCCCGGGGCGGCATTGCACCGCCGGTCCGATGGCCCGCGGCCCCACGAAGCGTGCGGCTTCGTGTGTTGCGGAAGACGCGCAGAACGTGTCACATGTGTGCCGGCTTCGTCCCGGAAGTGTCACGGAGACAGCCACCTGCGGAGCGGGGTCCGCCGGCGCTGCCAGACTCGCGTGCAGGTACCGGCAGGCGGAGAGGATGGCGGAGATGGGGTGGTCGGTGCGGCGAGGTCGCGTGGGATCGCGCCTGCTCGCCCTGGCTGCGATCGCCATCGCCGCACTGCTCGCTCGGGGCGCTCGCCGTGCTCCATGCGGATGACGCACGCGTCGGCGGGCACGGCTCGAAGGACGCGGCGCAGGGCGCCCGGTCGGGTGCTGCCTCGGCGGCGGCTCGCCTCGACGCCAGCGTGGAGCGGTCGAGCCGCGACGTCACGACCGGGCTGTTCGTGCTGTCGGGCAAGCTGCAGCAGCAGCTCGTGCTGGAGGCGCGCGTCGTCGACGGGCACGCCGAGCGCACCCGGCTGGAGACGCGCCTGCTCGCGACGGCACCGGCGGAGCAGCGCGATGAGGCGACGCGGCTGGTCGGTGCGTCGCGCGCGCTGTCCGGGACCGAGACGCGGCTGCTCGCTGGCGCGCACGTCGAGAGCCTCAAGCGGCGGGGCTCGACCGCGGCGTCTGCCGCGGCGTTCCGCGCGTACACGCCGCGCCTGGCCGCATTCCACGCGCAGGCCGAGGCGCTCATCGACGCGCTCGACGCGGCGGAGGCGAGGCGGGCGACCGGGGCCGTCGATGCGACCCAAGCGGCACAGGCGGCGCGGGATCGCGCGGCGCGCCGTGCGCACGACGACGCGCGCGACACGGCGATCCGCCAGTGCTCGATCATCGTGGCGGCGCTGCTGCTGCTCCTGCTGGCCACGTGGCTCGTGGCGCGCTCGGTCACCGGCCCGCTCGAGCGACTGGGGCGCGCGACGGGGCGCCTCGCGCTGGGCGACGTGGGCGCGGCGACCGCCGTGCTCGACGAGCGGCGCCCCGGCGAGCAGTTCCTCGGGGACCAGGTCGCGGCGACGGAGCGCGCGCTGATCGGCCTCGGCGACTACCTCGGCAGTGCGGGCGCGGTGGCACAGCGCCTCGCTCGGGGCGAGGACGGGGTCGAGCTCGAGCCGGCGTCGGACGGCGACGTGCTCGGACGCTCGCTCGCCGCGATCGCACGCGGTGACCGAGGCCTCGCTGCCGCGGCGCGCCGGATGGCCGAGGGCGAGCTCGAGGTGGACGTGCCGGTGCGCAGCGAGGCTGACGTGCTCGGCCACGCGCTGCAGCGCCTCGCATCGGAGCGTCGTGACGCCCACGCCGAACGTTCGGCGCGCGACGCTGCCGCCGCAGCCCACGAGCAGCACCGGCGCGAGACCGACGCCGAACTCATCCACGCGGGCTCGGACCTCACGGCGGTCGCGGCGACCACCGCGTCGCTTGCCCATGCACTGACGGCGGGCGTCGACGAGCTCGCCGCATCCGCGACCGCCCTCACCACCAACGCGCAACGCCAGGCCATCGTCGTCGACGACGTCGCGGCCACAGCTGCCTCGGCCACCGAGGCGGGCGCCGCCGCACGCGGCCTGGTCGACGCCGGCGTGGAGGCCGTCGACCGCGCGAGCGACGCGATGGCGACCCTCAACCGCAGCACCGCGAACGTCGGCGACGTCATCACCGGCCTGGCCGACAAGAGCGCGCGCGTGGAGGGCATCGTCGCGACAATCACCGGCATCGCCGACCAGACCAACCTGCTCGCGCTCAACGCCGCCATCGAGGCCGCCCGAGCCGGCGACCAGGGCCGCGGGTTCGCGGTCGTCGCCGATGAGGTGCGCAAGCTCGCGGTGGAGAGCCAGCAGTCCGCCGGGCAGATCTCCTCGATCGTGCAGGAGATGCGCGAGGAGACCGAGCGCACGGTCGCGGCGATGCGCGGCTCGGTCGAGCACGCCACCCTGGGCGGCGAGCGCGTCGTGCAGGCCCGCGACGCGTTCCGCGCCATCGAGCAGGGCGTCGACGGCGTCGTCGCCCACATCGCCACGATCGAGGCGCTCGCCGTCGATTCGGACCGGCTCGTTCGCGCCGCGGCTGAACACACCGCCGCCGCGGCGTCGGCCACCGACGACGTGCGCGCCACCGCAGGCGACCTGCACGCCGCGCGCGAGGAGCTGGGCCGCGTCGCCAGCGTCATCGGCGCGGTCACCCGCGTCGTCGACTGACGGCCGCGCGTCATGCCAGCGCGATCGAGCCCGGGTCGAAGGCGCGGATGTCGTACATGAGCACCCAGCCCTGCTCGCGCGAGTAGGCCCACGTCCAGCGCGGGCCGTATGACGACGGGTACAGGTAGACGCTGTCGCCGTAGGTCCACGCGGGGCCGTACCCGTACGCCTCGATCGTCGTCGCCCGCCACGTGCCCTGCGGCGTCAGCGACCACGCCGGGCAGCTGTGGTGCAGGTCGGAGTTGGCGCACGTCACGAGGCTCCACGTGTAGTACCGGGCCGACGGCAGCGATCCGCCGGCGAGCGCGGCAGCAGGTGCCACGGCGCTCACGAGCCCGAGGGCGACGAGGCTCACGACGAGGGTGGTGCGAAGGCGGGCGGCGAATCGGCGATGCATGCGTACGTCCTTGTACGGGTTGGCTGGGTTCCTCCTGCCACGGTACGACCGCGAGCGCCGCATGACCATGGGGATGTGACGCGCGGCCACGGCCGACGCGTATGATCGCGAGATGACGATCTCCGAATCGAAGCTTCGTGCGGCTCGCACTGCAACCATCCTCATCACGATCGTCGCGTCGCTCGCGGCCGCCGGCCCCGCCGCCGCGCTGCCGATCTTCGCCGTGACCGCCGGCGAGGCGCCGTTCGTCCTGCACTTCGACTCCGCCACGCCGGGCACCGTCGACGGGTTGGCGCCGGTGACGGGCCTCGCCAACGGCGAGACGGTCGTCGGCCTCGACCAGCGGCCCGCCACCGACGAGATGTACGTCCTGACGAAGGTGGGCGCGGTCGCAAAGCTGCGCGTTCTCTATCCGATCACCGGAGTGCTCGACACCCCCCTCACCCTGGCTGCGGATCCGGCCGACCTCACCAGCCCCTATACGAACTTCGGGGCCGCGACCGCCTACGGCATCGACTTCAACCCCGTACCTGACCGGCTGCGCGTCACGACGGACCTCGACGCGAACGTCCGCGTGAATCCAACGACGGGCCTCGTCACCACCGATAACGACCTGTCGGCTGGCACCGACCTTGGAGTGGCGTACACGAACAACTTCAGCGGGGCCGTCACCACCACCCTGTACGCCTACAACTGGGACGACGACC
>JAOPYS010000057.1 GCA_025964465.1 Thermoleophilia bacterium | reverse complement strand
GCGCACCAGCCGGTCGACTTCCCGCCGGCCGTGGTGCGCGACCGCCTCTACCTGCCGGTCACCGACGGCTCGCTCGTCGCCATCGACCGGGCCACGGGCAAGCGCCTGTGGAGCAAGAGCGCCGCGGGCCCGCTCGTCTCGTCACCGCTCGTGGTGGGGGACGTCGTCTACCAGGGCTCCAAGGAAGGGACAATGCACGCCTTCGCCGCCGAGGACGGCGAGGAGCTGTGGCGCTTCCCCACGAAGGGTCCCATCGAGAGCAGCCCGATCTACGTCGACGGCCGCATCGTCTTCGGCTCCCACGACGGCACGCTGTACGCCGTCGATGCCGGCACGCACCGGGCGGTGTGGACGGTGAAGGGGGACGCAGCCTTCAAGGGGGCCGCGGCGCTCGCCAACGGCACGATCTACGCCGGCAACTACGACGGCAAGCTGTACGCCGTGCGCGCGAGCGACGGCGTGGTGTTGTGGGCGACGCAGACCCGGCGCGAGTTCTCCTACGGCGGTTCGCTCTACTCGAGCCCGAGCGTGGCGTACGGGCGCGTGTTCGTCGGGTCGACCGACGGGCGCGTGTACGCGATCGGCGCCAAGAGCGGCGACATCAAGTGGGTGCACGCGACGCAGGACTGGGTGTACGCATCGCCGGCGATCGCCAACCGCACGGTGTTCGTCGGCTCCTACGACGGCACGTTCTACGCCCTCGATGCGCGGACGGGCGACAAGCGCTGGACGTTCACGGCCGACGACCGCGTCGCCGGCAGTGCCACGGTGATCGACGACATCGTCTACTTCTCGACGCTCGGCGGCACCACCTGGGGCCTCGACATCAAGAGTGGGGCCGTGCGCTTCTCGACGGACGAAGGTCGCACCGCTGGCGTCGTCTCCGACGGCGAGTGGCTGTTCCTCACGGGCGAGTCGAAGCTGTTCGGCTTCGCGCCCCCGGCCTCGGCTGAGGCGACCGGCGCCCGCCGCACCGCCGCTGCGGCCTGACGCCTCCGGCTCAGGTGCCCGAGACCACGTCGATCGGCACGGCGTAGGTCTCGCGACCGGTGCGCAGGGCGACGAGCGAGCCGACGAAGGTCACCGAGTGGCCGACGCGGGCGGCGCGCACCGTGCGCGTGCGGCGGTCGGTCACCACCCAGATCAGCACCGGGCCAACGGCGTTGGCGTAGATCGCGCGCGCGGCAGGTGTCGGCAGCAGCACCTGCAGCACGCTGCCGGTGCCCGAGCGGGTCGAGCGCACCACGCGCCCGGTCAGGCGGGCACACCGGTCGACCAGGCGGTAGCGCGTCGGCGCGGCGACCCGCCGCAGCGGCGGCACGGCGCTGCAGCCGCGGCCGGCGATCGCGACAGAGGTGCGCGAGACCAGCGGCGGCTGGGGGAGGGCGAGCGCCACCGAGACCACGGCGACGCGGGTCGACACGTGCCCGGCGCCGTCACGCACCTGCACGTGCAGGACGTGCCGGCCGTTCCAGCCCGTGAGCGACACGGTAGCGCTGGAGCCGTTCGTCCACGACGCGGCACCCGCGCGCGGGCCGGTGATGCGCACCTGCGCCACGCCCGAGCAGTCGTCCGAGGCCGTGGCGGAGACGGTCACCGCTCGCGTGCTCGTGCGAGCGGGTGCGGTTGCCCCGGTGAGGACGGGCGCTGCGGCGTCGTGGCAGCCGGGCACGCCGATCGGCCCTCCGCCGCCCGCAGGGCGGCTCGCCGGGTCGAGCCGGGACAGGTGCAACTCCCGCTCGGGCAGGTTGATCGAGCCGCGCCAGTCGACGGAGAACCCGTGGTTGAGGTCGCCCTCCCCGTAGCTGTTCCAGACCGTCTGGACGAAGCTGCCCGACTTCGTGAACCGCTGGATGCGGTTGCAGGTGACGTCGGCGACGTAGACGTCGCCCGCCCCGTCGACGCCGACGTCGTAGGGCGACTGGAAGTGGTCGTTGGTGGCGCACAGGCCGTCGGCCTCCTCGCCGGGCACGCCGAGCAGGAACCCGCGGTCGCGCGTCCAGTCGGTGGCGCCCACGCGCAGCCAGCGCTGCACGAGGTGGTACTTCTGCTCGACCAGGTAAAGCGAGCCGCCGTCGGCGGCCACCGCGATGCCCTGGGCCACGTCCACGCCGTCGATCCAGCGGCCGTTCGGGCCGTCGGTGGTGGCGCCACCGAAGTCCGAGACGATCGCGCCGGTGGTGGGGCTCAGCTCGTACACGTACGCGTTCACCGCGACGTAGACGCGGCCGGCGGCATCGACGTCCAGGTACCGCGCGGCCCAGAAGTGGTCGCCGATCAGGAAGGGTCCGGCGTGCCAGCTCGGGTCGTAGGCCCAACCCCCGTTGGCCTGGCGCACCATGCGCAGCACGGCGCCTGAGCGTGCGCCGTTCGCCATCGGCTGGCCCGTCCCGTAGTTGTTCTCCGGGTGCTGGCCGAGGTCGTCGATGAGCGGCCCGACCGAGACGTACGCCGTCCGCCCATCGGGCGTGACCGCCACGTCGCGCATGCGGTAAGTGTCGTCGAAGTAGTACTCGCTGGGCAGGTAGCCGATCGCCACGACGTGCCCGGTGCCGTCGAACTCGTACAGCGCGGGCGTGCCGACATCGCCGCGACCGTCGCCGTTGGTGTCGCGCATGACGGGGCACGCGGCGTACGAGTGCCCTGCGTCGTCGGCATCACCCGACCAGCTGCGACAGCTGGTGAGCGGCGTGCCGTTGGCGTACGCGAGCGGCGAGGCTGCATAGTTGGGTGCGATCGTGGCCGCGCCCGCACTCCCGGCACAGGCAGCCGCGATGGCGAAGATGGTGGCGAGCAGGAAGCTCGCGCGGAGCGCGCATCGTCGATGCGCACGGTTCGGCGTGTGGTGCATGGTGTGGTTCCCCCCGAGAAACCCACTCCCCTGGCGAGGGAGCGTGTGCCCACGGCGTTGGGCACCCCTCCAGCGTGGCACGGGTCGGCAGGGCCGTCCATGGGGATGCGGCCCGCCCGCTTCGAGGTCGCACGAGCCCGTCGGAAACTGTGCGCATCCAGCCGAAACGCACAACCGTACAGCTTGTTTACCAACATGCTCTCAACTGTTTGCAGAGGGCTGCCGATACCACCGGCGTCGGGGTCGGGAGGGCGTCGACTTCGAGGCCATATCGACGCTGGTGCGATGCGACCGGCACGGGGGATGTCGCCATGCGTGACGCCATGGATTCGCACATGCACTCCTACGACGAGCACGTCGAGCGACGTGACGACGACCACGACCAGGTCGGGACGGTGGAGGTGCAGATCCTCCTGTCGTGGTTCTTCGAGACCTCGTCGCCGTCGGAGGTCGTGGTGGACCTGCCACGCGCCGCCTAGGCCGAGCTTTCGCCGCACTGCCGCTCACACGCGGCGCGATGCGCGTCTGTCGCCGGAAGGTGCGCCGCGCGACATGACCACCGCAGGTTGTTTCCGGAGGTGCGCCGGGACAGTCTGCAGGATTCGGGGGTTCCTTCGGGAGCCCCCGCATTCGTTGTGGTGTGGTGTGTGCGGGAGTGCGTGACGGCCCGGATCGGAAGGCCCGCGACGGGCTTCGGCATCCTGCCTTCGCCCTGCTCCTGTCAGCCATCCAGGCTGACAGAGCCTTCCGCTCCGGGCCGTCCCGCACTCCCTGTGTGACCTCTGCGACGTGCGATCGGCTCGCGAAGACCACCGTCTTTTTTGGGGGAGGGCGGGCGTGCGGATGGGGCGGGCGTTCGTGCGGTGGGTGTCAGTCGCCCGCGCGGCCCCCCACCTTCCCACCATGAGGTAGATGTTGCCGCTCAGCGGGACGGAGGGGGAAACAGTGAGCTGGCCTTCCGGCACGGAAGCGCGATGGCGCGGGCTGGCGGTGCCGGGTTCGAGGTGTACGGCCGCTGCGCTGCGGGGTGTGTAACGCTGCCGGTATGCGGCATCTCCGTTACACGGTCGGACGAAGACCGATGTCAGTCGTGGGCGGCGCCGGGCTCGAGGTGTACGGCCGCTGCGCGGCGACGAGAACCCGTACCAGTCTGCTGAGCGTCGGATGCGTGGTTGGGGCAAGGAGCGCGAGGAGTGGATGCCGAAGGCGTACTCAAGTACGTCGAGGCGTCCACGACGAGCAGCGACGCAGCATCCAGCCGCGCAGACGATGCTCAGACGCCGATCGGGTGCCAGACGGTCTTGAGCTCGGTGAACTGCTGGATCTCGTCGAGGGTGCCGACGTGGGCGGCGGGGAGGGTGCGGGGGCGGACGACGCGCTTGAGGTTCTCGGCGGCGCGGACCTCGAGGTCGATGGCGAGGGTGGAGTCGTCGACGCCGGCGAGGTCGACCGCGTTGACGTCCATGTGGGAGGCGAGGTGCGGGGCGAGCTCGGCGGCGCTGCCGGTGAGGATGTTGACGACGCCGGCGGGCACGTCGCTGGTGGCGAGCACCTCGGCGAACGAGATGGCGGAGAGCGGGTTGGTCTCGTGCGCGACGACGACCACCGCATTGCCCGAGACGATCGCCGGGGCGATCGTGGCGGCGAGGCCGCGCAGCGACCAGCCGGCGTCCTGCGGCGCGACGATGGCGACGACGCCGGTCGGCTCCGGCAGGGAGAAGTTGAAGTACGGAGCGGCAACGGGGTTGGCCGAGCCGAGCACCTGGGCGTACTTGTCCGAGAAGCCGGCGTGGAAGATCCACGTGCCGATCGCAGCGTCGACCTGGGCGACCGCCGAGCGCTGCGTCGCGCCGAGGGAGACGAGCTCGGCCACGAACTGGTCGCGGCGGCCGTCGAGCACCTCGGCGATGCGGTAGAGCACCTGGCCGCGGTTGTAGGCCGTCGCACCCGACCAGCCCTTCACGGCCTTGCGGGCCGCGGCCACCGCGTCGCGCGCGTCCTTGCGGGAGGCGAGCGACGCGTTGGCGAGGAACTCGCCGCGCAGGTCGACGACCTCGTAGGAGCGACCCGACTCGCTGCGCGGGAACTTGCCCCCGATGAACAGCTTGTAGGTCTTGGGCACGCCGAGCCGCGCCGGAGCGGCGGCGGTGCGGGAGGCTGGCTTCTTGGTGGTTGCCATGTCGGTCACCGTCGTCCGTCGAAGTTGAGGTACGGGGCCAGGCCGTGCAGGCCGCCCTCGCGGCCGTAGCCGGATTCCTTGTAGCCGCCGAACGGCGACGTGGGGTCGAAGCGGTTGAACGTGTTCGCCCACACCACGCCCGCGCGCAGGCGGTCGACCATCGACAGGATGCGCGAGCCCTTGTCGGTCCACACGCCGGCGCTCAGGCCGTACGGCGTGTTGTTCGCCTTCTCGATCGCCTCGTCGGGGGTGCGGAACGTGAGCACGCTCAGCACCGGGCCGAAGATCTCCTCCTGCGCGATCCGGTGCGACTGGGACACGCCCGTGAAAATTGTCGGCTTGAAATAGTAGCCGCGGGCGGGCAGCTCGCCGCTCGGCTGCCAGATCTCCGCGCCCTCCGCCGAGCCGGCCGCGACCAGCTCGGTGATGCGCTGCAGCTGCGCGTTGGAGTTGATGGCACCCACGTCGGTGTTCTTGTCGAGCGGGTCCCCGACGCGCAGGGTGTCCATGCGCCGCTTGAGCTTGGCGATGACGGCGTCGAACGCGCTCTCCTGCACGAACAGGCGCGAGCCCGCGCAGCACACATGGCCCTGGTTGAAGAAGATGCCGTTGACGATGCCCTCGACGGCCGCGTCGATCGGCGCGTCGTCGAACACGATGTTGGCGGCCTTGCCGCCGAGCTCGAGCGTCACCTTCTTGTCCGTGCCCGCGACCGCGCGGGCGATGCGCTTGCCGACCGCGGTCGAGCCCGTGAACGCGACCTTGTCGACGCCCGGGTGCTCGACGAGCGCGGCACCGGTCGTGCCGTCACCCGTGACGATGTTGACCACGCCCGCGGGCAGGCCGGCCTGCTCGAGCACCTCGCAGAACAGCAGGGCCGTGAGCGGTGTCGTCTCCGCCGGCTTGAGCACCACGGTATTTCCCGCGGCGAGCGCGGGCGCCACCTTCCACGCCAGCATCAGCAGCGGGAAGTTCCACGGGATGACCTGGGCCGCCACGCCGAGCGGACGGGCGCGCCGCCCCGGGAAGGCGTACTCGAGCTTGTCGGCCCAGCCGGCGTAGTAGAAGAAGTGCGCCGCGGCGAGCGGCACGTCGATGTCGCGGCTCTCCTTGATCGCCTTGCCGCCGTCCATCGTCTCGAGCACCGCGAACTCGCGCGCCCGCTCCTGCAGGATGCGGGCGATGCGGAACAGGAAGCGGCCGCGCTCGGCGCCCGAGCGGCGGGACCAGTCCCCGTCGAAGGCGGCGCGGGCAGCGGCGACCGCGCGATCGACGTCCTTTGCCGAGCCCTGCGCGACCTTGGCGAGCACCTCGAGCGACGAGGGGGAGACGGTGTCGAAGTAGCCCTTCGCCGACGGCTTGGTCCACTCACCGCCGATGTAGTGCTCGTAGCGCTCGCGCAGGTGCACGATCTTCGTGCTCTCGGGCGCGGGCGCGTACTCCCACTGGTTCGGCCCGGCGCTGCCGCGGCGGGTCTTGGGTGGAGCGTTGCGCGTCGTCGCGGGCGCGGCGGTAGCGGTCTTGGAAGGCTTCGTGGCCATGAATAGTCTCCTCAGTCCAGCGTGAAGTAGTCGGGGCCGGAGTAGGTCCCGGTGGCCTGGGTGCGCAGCTGCATGAGCACGTCGTTGAGGAGGCTCGAGGCCCCGAAGCGCCAGAGCTCCGGACGCATCCACTCGAGGCCGAGCGTCTCGTTGAGCAGCGCGAGGTACTGCAGCGACTGCTTGGCGGTGCGGATGCCGCCGGCGGGCTTCATGCCGACCTTGACGCCGGTCAGCTCCCAGTAGTCGCGGATCGCCTCGAGCATGACGAGCGTCACCGGCAGCGTCGCCGCGGGCTGCACCTTGCCGGTGCTGGTCTTGATGAAGTCGCCGCCGGCATGCATCGCGATCTCGCTCGCCTTGCGAACGTTGTCGAGCGTGGAAAGCTCGCCGGTCTCGAGGATCACCTTGAGGTGCGCCTCGCCGCACGCTTCCTTCGTCTGCGCGATCTCGTCGAAGACGAAGTTGTAGTCGCCCGCCAGGAAGC
>JAOPYS010000047.1 GCA_025964465.1 Thermoleophilia bacterium | reverse complement strand
CGCCCGCCGGCTGACCGCCCTGCGCGAGGAGGTCGCGCGCGACCGCGCAGACCTGCACGCGGCGCTGCGCGCCGTGGCCTGGACGCTGGCGCGGCGCCTCGTGCGCGAGGGGCGGCTGCGGTCCGTCGCCGACGCCTTCGACCTCTCGGTCGCGACGCTGCTGGCGACGGCGCGTGGTGCCTCCTCCGCCCCGGAGCCCCGGGCACTGGGCCGGGCGACCCCACCGCCGTCCGCCGAGCCTGCGCCCGCCGGGACCGTGCTGCGCGGCACGCCGGCGAGCGTCGGAATCGCCACGGGTCGGGTCGTGGTGCTCGACGACCTGTCGGCGGCGGTCGACCTCACCGGGTGCGTGCTGGTGTGCCGCCACACGGACCCGGCCTGGACGCCGCTCCTGACCGCCTGCCTCGCCGTGGTCACCGAGCGGGGTGGTCCGCTGTCGCACGCCGCGATCGTCGCACGCGAGCTCGGCGTGCCGGCCGTGGTCGCGGTACCCGACGCGCGGGCCCTCGCCGCGGGCGCCTCCCGCCGTGCCCGCGTGGACGGCGCCGCGGGCACGGTCACGCTCGATCCCGACGCCTGACGGATCCCCCTGTGCGGCGCCGCACACCCGTGCGACCGTGGAGTCGACGGTCGCCGCCTGCGACCGCTCGCCGATTCGCCACCACCGGAAGGTACCCATGTTCGTCAGACTGCTCTCGGGCCTCGTCCTGGGCCTGCTCATGATGCGTCCGCGCCCGACTCCGTCGACCACGGCGCCGACCACGACCCCGCCCGACCTGCCGCCGGGTGCCGGCGATGGTGACGGCGTGCCGCCCGTCGACGGGCCGGTCATCGAGCCGGGTCCCGACGGGCCACCCACCACCGGCCCGCACGTCCCGACCATCCCGCGCCCGACCTTCCCGCACCGGCCGACCACGCCGCACCTGCCGAGCGTGCCGCCCACGCCGCCGCCCGGCTACGAGGGGGCATGGCCGCCCGGCAGCTCAGTCGACGGGCCCGACGCACCGCCCACCGGCCCGCCCGGCGTGGACGACTGGCCCAGCACGGACGGGGGCGGCTCGATCATCGACCGCATCCGCGAGGCGCTGCGCGAGCTGCGCACGATCGATCCCAAGGTGGCGCGCATGGCCATGCGCGACGACTCCGGGTTCGCCAACGGCGGCTGATCGACCTCGAGGCTTGAGCCGGGAGCGTCGGCGGCCGATGGGGTGGACGCATGTCCACCTCACCGACCGATCCGACGCTCCTGGCCGGCCTCGTCGCGGGCACCGCCGGCACGCTCCTGCTCGTGCAGGCGCGCGTGCAGTCGCGGCTGCTGCGCCGACGCATTGCGTCGGGCGCAGGCACCGTGGCGGTCGATCCCGCCACGGGCCTGTTCTCCGCCGCCGCCGCCTGGCAGTGCATCCGCGCCGAGGCCAACCGCTCCGCCCGGCTCGGTCGCCCGCTCGACGTCTGGGTCGGCACCGCCGCCGACGCCGCGGCGCTCGATGCATGCGGCCGCGAGCTGGCGTTCTCCATGCCGCCCGGCGCCACCGGCATGCGCGTCGACCGGACCCGGATCTGCGTCGTCTCCTGCGCCGGCGACACCGGCTCGCCGGAGGCTGCCGACCTCGAGGGGATCACCTGGTCCAGCCGACGCATCGCCGCCGGGGACGACGCGGCCACCGACGCGTTCGCGTTCATGTCGGAGGCGATCGGTGCCTGACATCCTCACCACCACGATCGCCGCCGCCGGCGGGTCGGCCCTCGTCGCCGGCCTCGTCGCGCAGGTCCGCACGCACGGGCTGCGACGACGCTGGACCGAGATCGGCATGGGCCTCGAGGAACGCGCGACGGGGCTCGCCTCGCTCGCCGCCATCCCCGTGCTGTTCCCGTCCGAGCTGGAGACGGCGCGCGCCACGGGCACCCAGCTCGCCGTGCTGGTGATGCGCCGGTTCACGGCGCACCCGGAGGAGCTGGGCCGCAACCTCGCCGCGGCCACGCGCGCCCACGAGACGGGCTGGCGGCTCGACTACGACCTGTTCGGCGTGACCATCACCGTCGAGGATCGGGACGAGGCGATCCGCGCCGCGTCGCGGCTCGGTCGCGCGGCGTGCGGCGCCGACGGCGCGACCTCGGACCTGCGGGTCGGCATCGCGATGTGCCCGACGGACGCGACCGACCTGTTCGACGCGGTGGACGTGGCGATGCGCCGCATGCGCGGCTTCTCCGTCCTCGACGCCGTGGCACAGCAGCTCGCCATCGCGTCGGCTCCGGCCGCCGCGGCGGAACCCGCGCACGCCGCCGGCTGAGCGCCGGTCTCAGCCGCCGAGGTAGGTGAGGCGGCGCAGGGAGAAGCGGGTGGCCCGCCACACGAGCCGCGCGTGGACGACGACCCACGCGAGGCCGAGCATCGGCAGCACCGGCACGGGGACGCCCACGCCGACGGTGAGGGCGAGCGCGGCCGCCAGCGCCGCCGCCGTGCGGCCGAGCGGCAGCCACAGCAGGTGCGCGAGCCCAAGCAGCAGGCCGAGCGCGACGACGTCCACGAGCCCGAGCAGCCACGTCCCGGTCGCCGCGGGCACGTGCAGCACGAGGAAGTCGAGGCGCGTGACGAGGTCGACCGCCACGCCGAGTTGCGGCTCCACGCTGGCGCTGGCGCGCCCGCCCCCGACGCCGTCCAGCAGGCGGTGTGTGACGCCTGCGCCCACGCTGCGCGCATCCGACGCGCCCGCCGCCACGAGGAGCGGCAGCGTCCACACCGCGCGGCGCACGGCGCGGGCGGCGGCGATGCCCACGAGCAACGCTGCGATCGCCGACGGGACTGCTGCGGCGACGAGCCAGCCGTGGCCGACGAGCCACACCCCACCGGCGGCGAGGACCAGGCCGGCCCCGGCGAGCGGCTCCACCCGTGTCCGCGCCAGCGGCGCGAGGGCCACCCCCAGGACGACGACCGCGGCGAGCACGGGCGCGACGAGCAGCAGGTCCGAGGTGCCGTCACCCGTCGCGTGGATGACCGCGCGACGCCACGGCACGGTCGATGCGAGCAGCTGCAGGAACGCCAGCGCCAGCAGGGCCGGGACGGTGCGGTTGACCAGCGACGGCCAGCGCGGGCCGTGCATGTCGGCATCCTCGAAGAGCCGATCGCGGGCGGCCGCGAGGTCGGCTGCGTCCTCGCGCGCACGCACACTCGAGCGCTCGTCCAGGAGCACGGGGATGCCGCCGTCGGGGGCGGCGCCGGTCGAGCCGGCCAGGTGGGCGCCGTTGGCCATCCCGGGCTACGTCGGCAGGGTCGGCGACCCGCTTGACGGCAACATGGGAGGGTTCGGCGGTGCGGCGCCTCCGACCCCTCGCGATCGTCTCCACCATGGCGGCCTGCGCCCTGCTCTCGGGCGGGTGCGGATCGAGCCACGGCACCCGCGGCGAACCGCAGCGTGCGACCCCTCCGGCGGACCGCGCCGCGACATCCCCGATCCCTGCCGCGCGTCGAGACGGTACGTGTCGCGGGGTGCTGACCGCGGCGGTGTCGCCCGCTCCATCCCCACCCGTGTCCAGCGCCCAGCGACGCGCGCTCGACGCGGCGGCGCTCCGCCTGACCCGCGCCGGCTCCCGGTTCCGGACGGACCTGTCGATCGCCGTCGCCGGCCGCCCCACCGCACTCGCGACCCTCCTCGGGCGACGCACGCCAGATGGCGCCAGCGCGGCCGCGCTCACGTGGCACGGTGCGGCGTCGGTGCTGCTGCCGGATGCGCGGCTGCGGATCGTCGACGACCACATCTACGCGCAGCAGGATCCGGCTCCCGGGTGGCAGCGGCTGGGCAGCGCGTCGGGCGTCTCCCTCGACGTCGGTCGCGAGCTGCTCGAACACCCCTTCCTGCTCGAGCCGGTGGACGCCGTGCCGTTCGGTCACGGCGACGTCGCCGTGCAGCTGCGTGCGGACGGCCCCGCGCTGCGCGCGTATGCCGGCACGGAACGCCACGGCCTTGTCACGGACGCGCTCGTGCGCGCCGAGCGGCTGACCATCACGAGCTTCGTCCGCGGCGGCCGACTGACATCGGACCACTTCGAGCTCGTGACGCGGCTGCCCGCATCCTTCGGACGCGCGGTGGGCGGCCGTCGCGCGACGGTCGTCGGCTCCACCGTGTACTGCCCGCTCCGCCCGGCGGACCGCCGCGTGATCAGCGCGCCGCCGACCGCGACCTGACCGGCGGTTCGCCGGCCGTCAGGCGAGCGACCTCGGGCACGATCTGCCGCGCGAACGCGCCCGCGCGCGGGAGCCGCCAGATCCGCCCCTCCCGGCGCACGGCGAGGCCGTGCAGGCCTCCCTGCACGCACCGCCACTCCGCATCGGCCCCTGCCGCCTCCGCTCGCCGCACGGCGTCGCGGGACGCACGCAACGAGGTGCCGGGCACGAGTGGCAGGGCGTTGTCGAGCGAGCCGTGTACCACGAGCAGGCGCCGCCCGCGCAGGACGGAGACCGGCAGCTGGGTGGGGAACCACGGGGCCATCGCGACCAGCCCGACCACTCCCGGAGCACCGGCGTTGGCGAGGCACGTCCCCCCGCCCATCGAGAGCCCGACGAGCACGATGCGCTGCGCCGGGTGCGGCCGCGCGGCCTCGACCTCGAGCGCCGCGCCGACGTCGGCCATCGACCCGCGGATCGCCCCGAAGGAGCTGTCGCGGTACCGCACCTGTGCGATGCGCACGTCGTCTCCGACACCGCGCCGCACGCGCGGGGCGAGCCACACCATGCTCGTGCTCCACTTGCCGGGTGCCGACGCACCGGTGCCGCCTCCTGCGAGCAGGACGAGGGCCTGCGCATCCGCCGGCCCGTTCGTCCGCAGCTCCCCGCCCGTCTCGAGCGGGACGGGTGCGTCCCACGCGACCTCGCGCATCAGTCGGGGTTGACCTGCGGGTGGCTGACGGGGGTGCGGATGAGCACGACGCGGAGCTGGCTGCGGACCATCGCACCGTTGTGCTTGCTGCGGAGGAACGCCTGGTACGTGAAGCGCTTGGTCCGCAACCGTCGCTCGGAGGCGGTCAGCCGCCACACGGTGCCGGCGGTGAGCTTGCCGGCCGAGGCGACCTTCAGGTAGTGCGTGCCCGCCGCGCTGGTCACCTTGATGTACGAGCGCGTGTAGTCGACGAGCCCCACGTGCGTTGCCCGGATCCGGAACGCGTACGTGCTGAGCCGCGAGGAGGCGATGCCGGTGGTGCGCACCTTGCTGTTGACGAAGGCGGCGGCGCCGAGGTTGAGCTGGGTGCCGTCGTCGAAGGCGGTGCCGTGGACCTGGTCGGAGATCGCGCCCACCGAGGCCTGTGTCGGCTCGGCGTCGATGGCGAACGACCGGACGGCGGTCTTCAGCTCGCCGGTGCCGGCGGCGTCCTTGGTGACGACCTGCCAGTAGTAGACCTTGCCGGGCTCGAGCGCGAGCAGCTGGTCGTTGCCGAACTGGTCCGCTCCGGTCGCCCACTTGTTGCAGCCCCAGTGGTAGGCCCCGCCGAACGTCGCCCACACGAACTGGCGGCAGTACCGCACCGTCTGGGTCATGCCCGCGTCGCTGGCGAGCAGGATCCACTTCGGCGTCTGGTCCTTGACCGGGTCGAACTGCAGCATCGGCGCCAGCTCGAGGTGGTCGAAGTGCGTGCCCTCGGCCGGGTCGACGAGCGTCGCGGTCGACGTCGGCGCGGGCGCCGCGGCAGCCGGGGCCGGCGTGCTCGTGGCGGTCGGCTCGGTCGCCCACGAGTGGGCCGGCAGCACGAGCAGCACCACGACCGCGACGAGGGCGAATGGTGCAGCGAGCCGGCGAGCGTGCCGTGCAGTCGAAGCTGGGTTGTCCATGACGGTCTTCCTCCCGATCCTGCACGCCCACCCTGTGGCCTCGTTCGTGTCACCACGGCCGACGGGCGTGTCCATCC
>JAOPYS010000021.1 GCA_025964465.1 Thermoleophilia bacterium | reverse complement strand
CGATGGACGGAAGCAGGACGTTGGCCATCGGCACCACGGCCGCGTCCAGCAGCTGTCGCCCGCTGCCCGGGTCGGTGGCCTCCAGCTCGATCAGCACGAACGCGTCGAACAGCGCCTCGAGCACCGCAGCGGTCAGCAGCGCCGGCACGAACAGCACCGTGGCGATGCGGGCGTCGCCGGCGAACAACCCCGCCCACCAGCTGGCGGCCGCCATCGCGACCCCCGCTGCCGTCGCACCCTGCAGGCGCCAGAACCAGCCGCGCACCCCGGGCACCAGCAGCGGCTGGCCCAACAGCACCGCGCCCACGACGACGACGCCCACCAGCGCGGCGTCGTGCGGCGCCAGCAGCAGCGCCGCCAGCGTGAGCGGAATGCTGTCGAGCGAGATGATCGAGCTGCGCACGCCGAGGCGGAGCGGCACGCGTGAACAGGCGATGGCCGCGATCGGCAGCAGCACCAGGAGCATCGTGCGCGAGCCGGAGCGCGGTGCGTCCAGCGCCGTCGCGACCGACCACGCGGCCAGCGCGACGCCGACGCACGCCACGAGGGCGGCGAGGCCGTGCAGGAGGCGCTGGGTGGTGGTGGTCGGCAGGTCGTGTCCTCGTGGTGGCGGCGCGTGCGCAGGGTGACGCACGCGTGCGCGCGCCCTCCCTGCCAACCATCGGCGCGGCCGCCCCGACACCTGACGCGACCAGATCATGCTGGCCAGACGTCAACGGGTGTAAGCAACTTGTAAGTCCTGCTCAAGATCGCACACCTGCAGCCCGATATCGGTGGTGGGGAAACGACGGGCCAGGGGGCTGGACATGCGCAAAGTACGGAAGATTGCTGCGATCGGGATGTGCGGGCTCGTGCTGGGGGGCACGATGAGCGTCCTCGCGGCACCGGGCGCCGAGGGCCGCATCTACTCGACCTGCGACCAGCGCATCGACAACATGGAGACGCAGGCGGCCAAGGATTACAAGAAGGGCAAGATCACCAAGGCGCAGTACGACGCAGTGCTCGCCGAGGTCGCCTACCACCGGCAGCTCTGGGGCTGCTGATCGAGGACTTCGGGGGCGGGAGACCGGCAACGGTCCCCTCCCGGGGGGAGGACGCATGTGAACGAGGGGCCGGCGTGCTGGGCACACGCCGGCCCTTCGTCGCGTCCGGGGCCGTGTCCACCCGGGCACCCGGCCGGCCTCAAGTCGTGATCCGTCGAGCCCGATGGGCGGAGGGAACATGCGTCGGATCCACCTCACCCAGCTCATCGGCGCCGTCGCCGTGCTCGCGCTCGCGGTCGCCGGCGGCTGGGCCGCGACCAACCTCTTCCAGCGAACGGTGCCGATCGTGCCGGGCGTGCAGGGGTGCTGGCGGCTCGAGGGGAGCGCGCGGCAGGTGACCTGCCTGTCGGACGAGTTCTCCAGCGGCGCGGACGAGGCGGCCGGTGATGCATCGGGCGCCGACCGCGACCGTGCCGTGATCGCCTACGTCCGTCGCGCCGAGCGCCTCGCGGCCGGGGACCCGCGCCTGGCCGCCACGTGCCACCCCTCGATGCACGCGCTCGGCCGTCGCGAGGGAGCGCGGGCCGCGCGCGAGGGGCGGGCGCCGACGTTCCCGGGCGGCTCGTCGCAGCTGTGCACCGCGGGCTACGTGCACGGGCTTTCGGAGGGGTACCTCGAGCACACCGACGCCGCCGACGTCGCGCCGGTGTTCGCGAAGCTCTGCCACGACGTGAAGGCCCGCAGCGGGTGCGCGCACGGGGTCGGCCACGCGTTCGTGCGGGGCCAGGCCCACGCGCCCGCCGCCTCCGCGGCGCGCGCGGCGAACGCGCACTGTGACGACCTGCCGGGCGCGTACCCCGTCAACTGCAGCGACGGCGTCTACATGGAGCTCGCGATGCGCACGCAGCCGTCGGCGGTGCCGGTCGCCGAGTACCGGCGGGCCTGCGAGGACGCCGGCTCGGCCGGGCACGAGCTCGCGTGCTGGGGGTACCTCGACCTGGACCTCACCTCCAACGACGTGCCGATCGAGGACGTCCCTGCGCAGTGCCTCAAGGCGTCGGTGCCGGGCCAGTTCACCTGCATCGACGGCTACGGCCGCAACCTCGGGGTGGCGGGCGTGCCGAAGTGCGGCCAGCTCGACGCACGGGTCGCGCTGCAGCAGCGCTGCGTGGAGGGCGCCATCGGCCTGCAGGTCGGCAGCGGTCACGTGACCGGCGCCGCGGCCCGGGCGCGCTGCCGCAGCGTGCGGCCCGCCTCGCTGGCCCGGTACTGCGCCTCGGCAGTGAGTCGCTACCTCGGGGGCAAGGCTGCCGTCGAGGCGGCCTGACGACGCAGCACCGAGACGCGGGCCACGGCCTCGCGCACCCGCTCCTCCGACAGCGTCCCCTCGCGCACCGCGTCGAGGATGCGCGCCCGGCACAGCCGGGCGGTCTCGAGCGTGCCGGTGAGCAGGAGCAGGTCGATGCCCGCGCCGATCGCGACCGGGCAGGCGCGCGGCACGGTGTCGCCCCACGCCTCGCGCAGGCCGCGGGCGTTCATCGAGTCGGTCATCGCCACCCCGCGGAACCCGAGCTCGTCGCGCAGCAGGGTCGTCGCGACGCGCGGGTCGAGGGTGCCGGGGAGCCTGGAGCCCAGCTCGCGGTGCACGCCGTGGGAGACCATCACGACCTGCGTGCCGGCGCGCACCGCCGCGCGGAACGGTACGAGTTCGCGCTCGCGCAGCTCGGCCGCGGTGCGGTCCACATAGGCGACGGCCTCGTCGCTGTTGGCGGTCGACGCGCCGAACCCGGGGAAGTGCTTGACCGCGGCTGCCACGCCGCCGGCCTGCAACCCCTCGACGGAGGCCGCGACGAAGGGCGCCACCGTCGCGGCGTCGTCCCCGAAGGCTCGCCCGGCCATCGTCCGGTTCGGACCGACGGCCAGGTCGGCCACGGGGCCCAGGTCCATCGTCACCCCGATGTCGCGCAGCGCGCGACCGGTGGCCGTCGCCGCGGTGCGTGCCGCGTCCACCGATCCGGCGGCGCCCAGCTGCGGCTGCGTCACGTCGGGGGGCGCGAACGGCACGTTGCGGATCGCGCCGCCCTCCTGGTCCACGGAGACGAGCATCGCCGCCGGGAGCCCTGCGTGCCGTGCGCCGGGCGCACGTGCCGCGTCGAGGCTCGTCGTGAGCGCCCGCACGCCGGCGGCGTCGTGGACGTTCGGGCCGAACAGGATCACACCCCCGAAGGCGAGGCTGCGCACCGCCGCCAGTTCCTGCGCGGACGCCACGGGCCCGTCGAGCTTCGTCATGAGCAGGTCGCCGACCACCTGCTCCAGCGGTGCGTCCGCCGCCGCCGAGGTGGCCGCGCGCGCGGCCGGCTCGTGCTTCGGCGCGGCCCTCCGGGCGGGCGGGGCAGGCGACGCCGGCCGTTCGGCAGCGTCGCTCCCGGCGCCGCACCCTGCGGCCGTCGCCGCCACGGCCAGCGCCAGGGCCGCGCGCAGGATCGGATGTCGTGGGCCGGGCACGGGCGGAGCCTACCGGCGCCTCGGCCGGGGGTGGTTCGAGCCCGCCGGGGCGGCGGCCGCGCGTTGGCCCGTTCGCGTCGCAACGCGACCCCGGGCGGCGGCGATGTGCCGGGGAGGGGGAATCTCATCGCGTGAGTGCGTCGATCGATCGAATGCGGGGCCAGTACGTCCCGAACCTGCCGCCGGTCCCACCGGGACCGCCGCCGCGCCCGCCGTACCTGCCGGGCGCGCCCGTCGGTGTGCAGCCGTACTACCCCGGCGCGCCCGTTGCACCGCAGCCCTCCTACCCCGGCGCGCCCGTGGCGGCGCAGCCGTACTCCCCCCGCGCCACGAAGCAGCCGACCGCGGCGCCCGGTGCGATCCCGCCGCGGCCACCGTGGATGCCCGGCGCCGGGCCCAACGATGCCGCGGTCCCGGGCCCCGCCGCCCGGACCTCCGGGGTCTTCGGGTCGCTGTTCGACCAGGTCGAGCGGCTCCACCCGATGTCGCCCAACAACCGCCTCCCGGTGCCGGCCGCGCAGCAGCAGGCGCAGCGCGACTCCGGCACGAAGAACCAGGGATCGGTGCTCGTCACCGCCGGCATGGTCGCGGGGCTCGGGCTCAACGTCCTGCAGGCCGTGCGCGTCGTGGCGAAGGTCCCCGACATGCGCCGGATGGGCACGCTCTCGAGCCTGCCCGACCTGCTGCTGACGGGCCCGGACCGCACCATCCTCGACCCCACGATCCCTCGCGGCGTCGTCGCTCCGAGCGGCATGACGTACACCAAGTTCGACGACCTGACGCTGCGCGGCGCGGCGTGGTTCGGCCCGGTGATGGGCGTCTACCAGCTCGGCACGGGCGCCTGGAGCGTGGCCTCCACGCTGCGCTCGGGCACACCGGGTGACCTCGTCCACACCCGCGAGGGCCGCTCCGGCCTGCTGCAGACCGCCGGCGGGGCGTACGGCCTCGGCGTGATGGGCCTCGCGCTGCACCAGATCAAGGACCTGCGCATGCCCGTCGAGGGCGGCGGCGAGCGCGCCCTGACCGCGGGCGAGAAGGTCGTGGCGATGGCGAAGGCGCCAGCCTCGCTCGACCCGCGCCTGATCAAGCTCGGCATCGCGAGCGGCCTGGTGGTCGCGCTCAACCAGTTCGGCTACTTCGACGTGCTCAACAGCGACGATGACCGCGGCGTGGGCACGAAGTTCCACGATGCGATCCACTCGACCCCCGTCGTCAACGACCCGACGCTGCGGCCGATCGTCGCGGCGGGCCTGGCGGGCATCCTCGGGTGGAAGGCAGCCGCACACCTCAAGGCGGCGATGCCGGCCGCCGGCGAGGGCGTGCACGGGCTCGAGGGGCTGCTGTCGGCTACCAGGTCCGTGCCGCTCGGCCTCAAGATCGGCATCGCCGGCTCGGTGCTCGTGGGCGGCGCCAGCCTGCTCGGCGGCCTCGGTTGGCTCGACAAGCCCGCCGACGCGCCCGCCGGCACGGCGGCCTAGCTCCCGCGCGTCGATAGGATGGACCGAGTCCACCCACCTCCGCAGGAGTGCGCCCCACCATGGCCGACGAGTTCATCTACGTGATGCAGAACGTGACGAAGGTCTATCCCCCTTCGAACGAGGTCATCAAGGACATGTCGCTCCAGTTCTACCCGGGCGCCAAGATCGGGATGATCGGCTACAACGGCTCGGGCAAGTCGACGCTGCTGCGGATCATGGCGGGCATCGACACGGACTTCCGCGGTGACGCGTGGATCGCCAAGGACAAGACCGCCGGAATGCTGGCGCAGGAGCCGCAGCTCGACGAGACCAGGACGGTGCGCGAGAACGTCGAGGAGGGCCTCGCGCCGCTGCGCGACGCGCTCGCGCGCTTCAACGAGGTCTCGCTCGCGATGGCCGACCCGGACGCCGACTTCGACGCGCTGCTCACCGAGCAGGCGGACCTGCAGCAGGTGATCGACCACGGCGACGGCTGGAACATCGACACCAAGATCGACGTCGCGATGAACGCCCTGCGCGTCCCCGACGGCGACCTGCCGGTCACGAACCTCTCCGGTGGCGAGAAGCGCCGCATCGCACTGGCGCGCCTGCTGCTCTCGGCGCCCGACATGCTGCTGCTGGACGAGCCCACCAACCACCTCGACGCCGAGAGCGTGCTCTGGCTCGAGCAGTACCTGGCCAAGTACCCCGGCACGATCATCGCGATCACCCATGACCGGTACTTCCTCGACAACGTGGCCGACTGGATCCTCGAGCTCGACCGCCAGAAGTACTTCCCGTGGAAGGGCAACTACACGGGGTGGCTGGAGCAGAAGGCCGAGCGCATGCGCCTCGAGGAGCGCGCCGACAAGACGCGCCAGAAGACCCTCGAGCGCGAGTTCGAGTGGATCAAGATGTCACCCAAGGCGCGACAGGCCAAGAGCAAGGCGCGCATCTCCAGCTACGAGGCGATGGTCGCCGAGCAGAAGACCGCCGAGGTCGGCGGCTCGGTCATCCAGATCCCGATGAGCAAGCGCCTGGGCGACGACGTCGTCCGCTTCGACAACGTGACCAAGGCGTACGGCGACAAGCTGCTCTTCGAGAACCTCTCCTTCACCCTCCCGCGCGGCGGCATCGTCGGCGTGATCGGGCCGAACGGCGCGGGCAAGTCGACCATGATGCGACTGCTCGTGGGGCAGGAGCAGCCCGACAGCGGCACCGTGCACATCGGTGACACCGTCGACCTGGGCTACGTCGACCAGGGGCGCGATTCGCTCGACCCCGACAAGACGGTGTGGCAGGAGATCTCCGGCGGCCACGACATGATCGAGCTCGTGGGTCGCGAGATCCCGAGCCGGGCCTACGTCGGCAAGTTCAACTTCAAGGGCGGCGACCAGCAGAACCGCGTCGGCGACCTGTCGGGCGGTCAGCGCAACCGCGTGCACCTCGCGAAGCTGATCAAGCGCGGCTGCAACGTGCTGCTGCTCGACGAGCCGACCAACGACCTCGACGTCGACACGCTCCGCGCCCTCGAGGAGGGCATCGAGCAGTTCCCCGGCTGCGCCGTGGTGGTGAGCCATGATCGGTGGTTCCTCGACCGCCTCGCCACGCACATCCTCGCCTTCGAAGGTGACAGCGAAGTCGTCTGGTTCGAGGGCAACTTCGAGCAGTACGCCGAGGACATCAAGCGCCGCAAGGGTCCCGACGCGCTCGAGCCGACCAGCGTGAAGTACCGCAAGCTCGTCCAGGGCTGACCCGCCCCGGGCCCGGTCAGCGAGCCGCGGACGGGAGCTGGAACCCCTGCTCGGGGAAGGTCGGGTACGGGTCGCCGAGCTCGCCGCTCGTCGGGAACCACGACGCTGCGAACGGGCGAGCATGGCGCTCGCGCCGAACCGCTGCCTCGTGCCGGCGTCGGGCGGCGTCCCGCGCCCTGGTCGCCTGCCGCCAGCTCGAGCTCGCCTCGATGTCGGCGAGGCGAGCCGCGTCCGGGTGGGCGCCCAGGGCGGTCGTCGCCAGGCTCGCGAGCCGGAGGTCTGCGTCGAAGGCCTCGACGAGTGCTCGCGCCGAGGCCGCGTGCGCGGCGTGGAACGAGCGCCAGCGCCGGGGCGGATCCACCCCGGCCTCGGCCCGGGCGGTCGCCGTCGCGTCACTGCGCAGCGTTCTGATGGTGAGGCTGTAGGTGCGCACGCGCAATACGGCGGGGTCGAACCCCTCGGCCTGGAGGGCCCGGGCTCGGTCGTCGTAGGACGCCTGCCCGGCCGGCACCAGCACCGCCGAATCCCTCGCGGCATCGATGTCGTGTTCGTAGGCCCGGTCGTGGACCACCAGCGAGGTCGCCCAGACCAGCGTCGCGACCGCAGCCACGCACCCGATCGCGACCAGGCGGGCAAGGGTGGATGCGGGAACCAGGCGCACGCTGGAACATCGGCGCGGCGAGCGCCGGCCTTGATGGCGCCGGGGCGGCCGCGGCGGGCTCGAGCCCACGGACCTCACGTGCCGCAGGCTCGCCCGGGGCTGACGCGAGGTCAGTCGCTCGCGGCCGACATGATCGACCCGACGATCGCTCCGCCGAGCAGGCCGACACCGATGCCGGCAGAGATGGCGGCGCCGCGGCCGCTGCCGGAGTTGCTGAACGACAGGTCGAACAGCGTGCTGAACGTGGCGCCTCCGAGGAAGGCGACGCCGCCGACGCCGGCCGCCGTCGGCGCGATCCACTGTGCCGAGCTGTCCGAGTCGAGCGCAGCCTTGACGCCGAGCGTCGTTCCGACCCCGACCGCGATCGCAGGAATGGTGAAATTCATGGTGTCCCCCGTCGTCCGCGCTGCCCCCCGGCACCGCCCCTGACCGTTCATCGAAGCGGCGGGTCACACGGTTGCACCGGACGCGCCTCGTCTATCCTCGCCCCATGAGCGACGCTCCCCGCCCCACGCTCCGCGAGCGAATGTCGCGGGCGACGATCGACACCACCGCGCTGCGCACGAGCGCGCCGTTCCGCCGGATGTTCGGCGCGCAGCTCGTGTCGAGCATCGGTACGCAGGTGACCCTGGTCGCCCTGCTGTACCAGGTGTACCACCTGCACCGTTCGACGTTCGAGGTGGGGCTGCTCGGCCTGTTCATGGTGGTGCCGACGCTGTGCGTCGCGCTGCTGGGCGGGGCGATCGCCGACGCGATGGACCGGCGCCGGCTGCTCGTCGCCGTGCAGCTGTGCATGGCGTCGGTGAGCCTGGCGCTGGCGCTGCTCGCGATCGGGGACGCGCCGCCGCTGTGGTCGCTCTACCTGCTCGGCGCGCTCGGGTCGTCGTTCGCAGCGATCGACGGGCCGGCGCGCACGGCGGTCATCCCGGCGCTCGTCGACGCAGCCACGCTGCGCAGCGCCATCCAGCTGCGGGAGGTGCTCACCCAGTCGGGGCGCACGTTCGGCCCGCTCGTCGGCGGCGTGCTCATCGACCAGGTCGGCCTCTCGGCGGCGTACGCGGCTGACGTCGCCAGCTTCGTCGTCGCGTTCGTCCTCTTCCTCGGGTTGCCGTCCCTCATGCCCGAGACGCGGCGGCGGTTCGAGCTGTCGTCGATCGTCGAGGCGATCCAGTTCGTCGGCGCGCGGCCGGTGCTCGCGGCCTCGTTCTACGCGGACATCATCGCCATGGTGCTCGGCCAGCAACGCGCGCTCTTCCCCGCCTACGCGTCGTCGGTGTTCGGCGGCGGGGCGACGACGTTCAGCTTCCTCGTCGCGGCCCCCTCGGCCGGCGCGATGGTCGGCATCGTCTTCCTCGGGCTCTTCCGCAACGTGCAGCGCGAGGGGCTCGCCGTGCTCATCGCGGTCTCGGCGTGGGGGATCTTCATCGCGGCGTTCTCGCAGGCGCCGTGGCTGTGGCTCGCGCTCGTGTTCCTCGCACTCGCAGGCGCGGCGGACATGGTCTCGGCGATCTTCCGCCAGACCATCCTGCTGACGACCGTGCCCGACGAACTCCGCGGTCGGATGAGCTCGGTGCACATCATGGTCGTCACCGGTGGGCCGCCCGTCGGGGACTTCGTGTCGGGGTCGCTGGGCTCGGCGATCGGCATCCGACACAGCTCGCTCGTCGGCGGCGTCGGGGTGGTCGCCGGCATGGTCGCGCTCGGCGCGCGGGTGCCGGCGTTCCGTCGCTGGCGCGTCGATACGCCGTCGACTTCCTGACGGGTGGACAGCCTGTTCCGGATCACATCCACGAACGGCTCAGGAACCCCCGATCCGGGCCGATAGACACGTGTGCGCCCGCTCGCCCACACGTGGTCCGCCCGGACGCCCTCGACCGCGCTGCGCGCGGTGCTCCTGGTCGCGGCCGTCGTCGCGGCCTCCGCGCTGGCATCCCTGCCATCGTCCGCCGCGACGAGCTCGACCGTGGTCGGCGCCACCGTGCTGTCGAGCACCTCGCTCGACAAGGACGGCTGCCGGTCCGGCGTGGGCGGCTCCACGCTCCTCGGCGCGCTGACACCGGGATCCGGCGTGGTCTCGAGCAGCGACTGCCGCGTCGTGTTCGGCTCCTCCAACGACACCGCCCGCCTCGTCGCATCACAGGCCGACGGCACCGGCACGGCGATGGACGGGTACGACCTGACGCAGACCCGAGCCTCGGACGGGCTGCGGATGTACGACGTCGACATGGCCGCGGCCAACGACGGCTGGGCCGTCGGCCAGCAGGGCAACATCCGGCACTGGGACGGCTCCGCGTGGTCCGTCGCGCCGAGCGGCACCACGACCGCCCTCACCGGGATCGCCGTCTCCGCCACCCCGACCATCTGGGCGTCCACCAACGGCGGAGCCATCCGCGTGTCCAGCAACGCCGGCGGCACCTGGGCCAACCAGTACACCTCCGGCCTCGCCCTCAACGACGTCGACTCCGCCTCCTCGACCGCGGCGTGGGCGGTGGGTGATACCGGCGCGATCATCGCCACCTCCGACGGAGCCACGTGGGCGCCGCAGACGAGTGGCGTGACCGACGACCTGAACCGCGTGGAGGCCCTGTCGGCCTCGACGGCGATCGCCGTGGGCAGCAACGGACGCATCCTGCGCACGACCAACGGCGGCACCACCTGGTCCCCGGTCGCGAGCGGCGTCACCTACCCGATCTACGGGCTCGCCTCCATCGGGACGTGGCTCGTGGCCGCGGGGTCGGGCGGTGCCGTCCAGAGCAGCGACGGCGGCGCCACCTGGGCAGCCTTCGCATCGCCCCCGCCCACCTATTTCTTCCAGGCCGTCGCCCTCCAGCTTCCCAACACCATCGTCCTGTTCGGCAGCACCGGCGAGATCCAGCGCAGCGTCAACGGGGGCTCGTCATGGAGCCGCATCGACTCGGTGTACGACAACGACTACCGTGCCGCGACCCAGCTCGGCGGCACCACGCTCACCAGTGGCGATGGCGCCCAGCTGCTCTCGAGCACCGACAGCGCGACCACGCTCGCGGCCTCCCCCGAGTTCCGTCCGACCTTCTACGGGGTGTACGCCGACGGGCGGCGCGACGCGTGGAGCGTCGGCAGCGGCGGCGTGATCCGCCACACCTCGGACGGCACGACGTTCGCGGACCAGGCCTCCACCACCACGAACGGGCTGAACGACGTGGACGGCGTAGGCGCGAGTCGCGTGTGGGCGGTCGGCGAGGGCGGCACCATCGTGGCGACGACCAACGGCGGAGCTACGTGGGCGCCGCAGGTGTCGGGAACCACGAGCCGCATCCGCGCCGTCGATGCGCTCGACGACAACCGGGTGTGGGGCGCCGGCTCGAACGGCGTGGTGGTCCGCACCGACAACGGCGGCGGGACGTGGCAGACGCTCACGCCGGTGGCCGGGGCGACGCTCAAGGACGTCTCCGTCGGCGGTCCGCAGCTGGCGTGGGTGAGCGGCTCGAACGGCGTGCTCCGCAGGACGACGGACGGCGGCGCGACCTGGGCGGTGGTCACGCCGCCCGCGGGACTGGGAGCGGACACGCTGTTCGTCGCAGGCGCCAGCGCGGACGGCCAGCGGGCCGCGCTCGGGGGCGCAGGCGGCCTCGTCTACCGCACGGCGGACGGCGGCGCGACGTGGTCCGCGGTCGCGTCACTGAGCGGCGCCATCTCGATCAACTCGTTCGACGCGATGGACGACAACTCGATCGCGGTGTCGGGCTCGTCGTCGACCGCACGGTGGACCGTGGACGGGGGCGTGACGGCGACGTCGGCGCCCGGCGGCACGCCGACGCGTCACACGGAGGACATCTCCTTCGCCTCCACCCACGCGATCTGGAGCAGCGGCGACTCGTACTCGGTCCAGCACATGGACGCGGGCGCGACACCGGTGCCCGACTTCGCGGACGACGCGGGCAACACGGCCGGCGCCGACTGGGGGACGCCGGGCGCGACGTTCTTCGGGGCCTGCCTGCGCGCCCTGTCGTCGGCGACGGCGGACACGTGGGCGGTCGACGGCAACGCGAACTGCACCGCCGTCGACTCCGACCCCTGGCGCGCCATCCCGGCCTCGCGCGCGGACCCGGCTGCGGTCATCGCCCACACCACCACCCCCGGAGCCTCCGCCACCGCCGACCTGCGCTTCGGCATGCGAGCCGGCACCGCGCAGGCTGCCGGCGCCTACTCGGCCAGCGTGCGCTTCGAGGTGCTCGCCCCCGGCTGACACGCGCCGGGTCCCCCTGTCCGGCGGGCTGGATCGGTGGTTCGATGGAGGCGAGGCCGGCCGTGGGACGGCCGCCTCGACGACGCCGCGCCACGTGCCGCCGACCACGGCACGCCACTACGCCAGGGGATCCGACATGCCGACCACCGCCGCACCCGTCGGCGCGCTCAAGCGCGCCGTTACGCCCACCTCCGCAGCGCCGCCCGCGACCCCGACCGCGACACCCGCTGCCGGCGCCGCGACCGGATCGATCCGGGCCGCCGCCGGCACGTGGTGGGACCCGAAGCCCACCCCCTCCGCGCCCTCCACGCCCTCCACCCCGTCGAAGCGTCCGGGGCAGGCCGCCTCGGTCGACGATCGACTGGCCGCCGCCCGTGCGCTCGTCCCCGATCCGGCACAGCTCTCCCAGCTGCCGGCGGACGAGCAGGACCGGGTCGTCGCGACGTTCGCCGCGGCCCGCTCGCGCGCCTTCGACGCGATCGCCTCGGAGCTCGAGGCACGCATCCCCGCCGGGAAGGCTGGGGAGCAGGGGCTCGAGGCACAGCTCGAGGAGGCACAGCAGGGCGCCAAGCCCGAACGCGAGCGCCGCCTGCGCGAGGAGGTCGCAGCATCGCCGATCGGTGCACAGCTGCTCGAGTTCGAGCGTCGTGCCGGCGTGACGGTGACCATCCACACCGACGAGGAGCTGGCCGCAGCGCACCAGGAGGGTGACGCGGGCGTCTCCTACGGCGACAACGTCGACATCAACTCCCGCACCGTGGCGCGCGACGTGTACCTGCACGAGATGACCCACCAGGTCGACTCAAAGACGAAGGTGATCGCGCTCGACGGCGACACCCGCTCGAAGGAGCAGGTGGTCGCCGAGGCCACGGCCAACTACGAGCGCCTCGGGCTGGACCCGAGCGAGGTGGCGCCGCTCGTCGACGCGACCTACGGGAAGACGACGGACGGTGACGCGGCGACGCACGGGCACACCCGCCTCACGGAGGCTCGCCAGCACCGCCTCGACGCGGGCGGGCAGCCGATGTCAGCCGAGGAGATCAGCGCGGTCGCCGACCTGTCACTGCCGCGGGAGCGCGACATCAACGTCGTTGGCGACCTGCGTGGCGACGACCGCAGCAAGGACGGCGCGGCGCGCGACTACGCGAAGGGACGCGGTATCGCGGTGGACGGCCGCTCCACCGAGGACGTCGCGGCGGACCTTTCGGCGCTCGCCGATGCCGCCGAGGCGAAGATCGTGGCGATCGAGCAGCGCGGCGGACGCGTCGAGCAGGCACCGCCCAGCGGGCCGACGAAGCAGCCCGGGACGGGCGGCACGAAGGAGGGCGGTGGCGGCATCGGCGGGGGCGGCATCGGCGGCGCCGCGGGCGGCGGGGCCGCCGACGGCCTGGGCATCGACGTCGGCGAGACCATCGCGAAGCTCGCGAAGGCGCTGCTCGGCTCGTGATCGCTCAGCCCGCGGCGACGCTCGCCGGCGGGTGCAGCAGCGCCTCGCGCGCGGCGGTGTACGCCTCGTCGCTCGAGTGCACGATCGAGTAGTGGTTGGGTGAGGCGAGGAGCCGGTTCCACCAGCGCCTCGGCGGCTCGAGCGCCACGTTGCGCGCACCCTCCAGCACCGGGCTCTCGGCCGGGCTCACGAACCCGTCGAACGCCTTGGCGTAGATCGACGTGTAGCGCGCGCCGTTGGCCGGGTCGTACGCGGCGGTCAGCCGCCGCATCAGCTCGGAGTCCGGCGACTGCATCTCGACGGCGTCCGGCATCAGCTTCGCCAGCCGCGGATGCATCGACATCGTGCGCGCGGCCGGTGACAACGTCGAGCCGTGGTGCGGCGTGGCCAGCGTCACGAGCTGTGACACGCCCTTCCACCCACCCTGCAGCTCGAGGTTGGCGCGGCTGACCACGCCGCCGTAGCTGAAGGCGAGGATCTGCGGCGTCCGCCCCGTCTCGGCGTGGACCTGCTCGACCGCGGCGCCGACGGCACGAGCGGCGTCGTACGCGTCCTCCATGCCGTTGGACGGCAGCGCGACCGGGTGCACGGTGAACCCGTCCGCGACCAGCGAGCGGCCGATCTCCTCCCACGTGGCCGTGGAGTTGCCCATGCCGTGCACCAGCACGACGGGTCCTGCGGAGCCGGCCAGCGACCGCGCGCCCTCGGTCAGCGGCGCGCCGAGCCGCGCCGGTCCGGGGAACAGGCGCTCCACGAGGCGGATGGCGCCCGCATATGTCCGATCGAGTGCGCTCATCCCAGCGCCGCATCCTTGGCCGGTCGCCCGCGCGTGCGGCGGTCACCCGAGTATCGGGTTCGATGGCCTGACGATCTCGTTCCGCGCCCCGCGCTCGGTCAGCGCGTGACCTCGAACGGCGCGCCCTGCACCCAGTCACCCGAGAAGTGACCGTTGTCGGGCCGGACGCGCACGGCGGCTGCCGGCGTGACCGTGGTGGGCTTCCAGCTGATGCCGGTCGTGCCGTCCGTCGCGCCGACCGGCTCCCACCGCTCGTCGCTCACGCTGCCGATCCGGAGGTCATCGACGGCGATCGGCGTCGCCTGGCGGCTCTTGCCCGTCGCGAGCCACGTGAAGGTGTACGTGCCCGGCTGCAGCTCCTTCGTGAAGTCGTGCCAGCCCTCGCCGGCCGCGGGCTTGTCCTGCAGGTCGCGGTTGATGAAGAAGGAGAGCTCCCCGCCCTTGCCGCTCGTCGACGCGAAGCTGACGGTCGTGGGCTCGGTGATCGTCTCGGTCAGTTCGAGCCGCGACTGCTGCCCGTTGGTCAACCCGCTGACGTTGAACGACTTCGTGCCGGTCTTCGCGATCGAGTCGGTGACGCCCCACTGTCGGTCACCCGACGTGGTGAACGGGCGCGAGGCCGCGCCCGATTCGAAGTCCTCGGCGACCGGCGTGGTGGCTCCCGCGTTGGTCGAGACCTCCACGTCGTAGCGCTGCCCGGCCGTGAGGTCGGTGTCCCACGTCAACAGCACGGGGGAGCCGATCACCGCGTTGGCCGTCGGCCGCGGCGCGGACGGCGTGGCGATGGGGGCGAGCGCCGCCTCCGCGTCGACCCGGCCACCGCTCGCGACGAGCGTGTTCCAGACCTTCGCCGCGCCGTCACGCTGCACGCTCCGGAAGACGCGCGCCTCGACCTCCTTCATCGACAGCTGCGGGTAGCGCGCCTTGACCAGCGCGAGCAGGCCGGCCACGACGGGCGCCGCCATCGAGGTGCCGCTCATCTGCCCGAACTTGCCGCCGGGCAGGGTCGAGTACACCTTGTCACCCGGCGCGGCGACGTCGATCGTCACCGTGCCGCGGTTGGAGTAGGAGGCCTTGGCGTCCTTGGCGTCGCTGGCGGCGACGGAGAACGACCCGGCGTAGTTGTCGGGGTAGGAGCCGTTGACGCCGGTGTCCCAGTCCTCGTTGCCCGCGGCCACCACCACGCTGACCCCGGCGGCCACGGTCTGGCGCACGGCCTCGGCGAGCGCCGGCTCGTAGATGTTGTTGCCCCACGAGTTGGAGATGACGTTGGCGCCGTTGCGCACGGCGTAGGCGAAGGCCTTGATGGCGTTGGCCGTGGTGGCGTTGCTCGTGAGGATGGCGAGCGGCATGAGCTGCGCCTCGGGCGCGACGCCGGACCCGCCGATGCCGTTGCCCTGCGCCGCGGCGATGATGCCGGCGGTGTGGGTGCCGTGCGTGTCGGTGCCGTCCTGCGGCCGGTTGCTGTTGCGCCCGAAGTTCCAGCCGTGCACGTCGTCGACGTAGCCGTTGCCGTCGTCGTCGACGCCGTTGCCGTCGACCTCCTTCGTGTTGGTCCACACGTTGGGGGCGATGTCGGGGTGGGTGATGTCGATGTTGGTGTCGGCGAGCGCGACGATCACGCCCTTGCCGCGCGTCTGCTGCCAGGCCGCGGTGGCCTTGATGTCGGCGCCGGCGGAGCCGCCGGTCTGGCCGTGGTTCTCGAGGTGGTACTGCTTGGCCAGGTCCGGATCCGCAGCGGTGGCACCCGCGGCGGCCGCAGCCGCCGCCGCGTCCTCCACCGGCGTGCCCGCCCCGCCGCGCAGGTGCTGCAGGTAGTTGGGCTGGGAGAAGAGGATCTTCGCGCGCTGGTCGGGGGTCAGGCCGGCGAGGCTCGGTGCACGGTCGGGGTCGGTCGTGACGAGCACGCCGTTGACGAGCGGGAGGTCCTCGGTGTGGCGGGGGGCGAGCGTGGCGAGGAGCACGGCCTGCTCCTCGCGCGTGACCCCGTCGCGGAAGACCACGATGTGCTCGCCCGGCACGGCCTCCGGCGCGGTCGGCGGCGCTGGCGGGCGTCCCGGCAGCGCAGGGGCGTTCGTGGCGGACGGGGCGGCGGGGGCGTCGGTACGGCGAGTGAACATGCGCCGATCCTCCACCGGGGCCGCCACCGGGACGCCCGGTCGCCGATGACGCGGGCCGCACGCGGCCGCCGGGGCGGGCGCCACGCTGCCCCGCACGCGGCCGCATCCCCGTTGACGATCGTGGCGCGGCCGTCGTTCCATGGTCGGGGAAGGTGACGCGCCTGCGCGCCTTCGAGGACACGTGGGAGGACCGTCGCCATGACTTCACTCACCAGCGTCGCCACCTGGCGACGGACCCTGCTCGTCGGGATCACGGCGCTCATCGCGCTCCTGGCCGTCAGCTACTCCGCACCGACCGAAGCCCACGCCATCATGGACCCGACGGTCGTGTCCGCCAACATGGCGCCCGGCTGGGTCTACGTACGCGATCGCTCGAACTACGAGGTCTGCGGCTTCGTCGGCCCCTGCGGCAAGCAGGCGTGGCGGTGGACGGGCAGCACCTGGCAGTCGACGAAGATCGCCTGGGGTTCGCAGGTGTACTACTACCCGTACACGGGCTCGTGGGCGTGGATCTGGACGCAGGGCACCGGGTGGCTCGCCGTCCAGCGCAGCGACCTGAGCACGGGCTACCACTGCCAGGGCTACGCCTGCCCCGTCTTCTAGGCGTTCGGCACGACATCACGATTCGATGCACGGGGGCCCATCGGGGCCCCCGTCGTCGTTCCCGGATCACGTCGGCGGCTCGTGGCGGTCAGGCCGGCAGCGTCGGGGCGTGCACGGTGCAGGCCGCGCAGGTGCAGCCGACCGGGTCGACGCGCCCGGCCACGGGGACGCCATGGCGCACGAGCCACAGGCCGTAGACCGCGAACGCCATCCACGGGACGAGGTCGACCACGGCGGGGATGCCGGCGGCGGTGCCGCCGCCCGAGACGCCCGCGCCGAGCGCGATGAAGTACGGCAGGTCCCAGAACGCGTGCGCGAGGATGGGGCCGAGGGGGTTGCGCGTGCGCAGGTAGACGGCGCCGAGCACGAACCCGCCCGCCGTCTGCGGGACCACGCTCAGGATGCCGACGAGCGACAGCTCGTGCAAGTGGGCCGCGCCGAACGCGACGGCCGACACGGTGAGCGCGGCGGGCGCCGACAGGCGCGAGACGAGCCAGCCGAGCAGCAGCACGCGGAAGATGAACTCCTCCGCCGTGCCGACCGCCAACGCAAGTGCAAGCGGCCCGGCAGTGATGTGCAGCTCGCCGAGGTAGGCGGTGTACAGCCCGAACACCCAGGTGCCGTACGCGAGCTCGGGCCAGTCGAGTTTGAGGCCCTCGAGCGTGGACCGCCACGAGATGTCGTGGCGGATGCCGCTGGGCATCAGCGTCGAGCACAGCATCGCCGCGACGAGCCAGACGCTCTCCCAGCCGATGACCGGCAACCACCCGCGCCCATGGATGAGGTGCGAGCCCGCGCGCATGCACACGATGCCGACGAAGAACGCGAAGGCCACCCCACCGGCGACGTCGAGCGCGTTGCGCAGGCGGTCGTCGGCCCGGGGCGCGTCGGCGGGCGCGGCGCCCGGGAGCAGCATGCCGGCAGGGGCGTGCAGGGTGCCGGGGAGGGCGTGCGGGTGGGCGGAGGCGGAGGCCGGCATCGTCGCTTCCTCGCCGCGGGGCGCGTCCGCGCCCGGCGCC
>JAOPYS010000019.1 GCA_025964465.1 Thermoleophilia bacterium | reverse complement strand
CCGAGTTGTCGCTCATTTGCACCGACGTGGATGGAGACCCACTCACGTACACCGTCACCACAGCGCCAGGGGCGACGCAGGGCCTGCTCACCCCCGGGGGCGGAAACCTCGGCACGTTCCAACCCGCCTCCAACTTCCACGGCCCCGTCGCCCTCGTGGCGCACGCCACCGACGGCCGCCTCACGAGCGCCGACGTGGCGATCACCGTCACCGTCACCTCCGTGAACGACCTGCCCAGCTGCTCCACGACAGGCGTCACGGTTGCCGAGGACGCCCCGGTCGACGTGCCGCTCTCCTGCAGCGATGTCGAGGGCGACACGATGACCTACCAGGTGACCCAGCCTGCGCACGGCAGCGTGAGCGTCTCAGGCGCGACCGCGACGTACACACCTGCCGCGAACTTCACGGGCTCCGATGCGTTCACGGTCGCCGCCTCGGACGGCACCGGCGCCGGGGCCGCCGTCACGCAGCAGGTCTCGGTCACTGCGGTCAACGACCGCCCGGCGTGCAGCGTGGCTGCTGCCGCCGTCGCAGAGGACATCGCGGGCGCCGTCTCGCTCGCGTGCACCGACGTTGACGGCGACCCGCTGACGCTCACGATCACCGAGCAGCCCGCGCATGGCGCGGCCAGCCTGAACGGCACGACTGCCACCTACACTCCGGCGCGCGACTACACCGGCCCGGACGCGTTCGCGTTCACGGCGAGCGACGGCACCCTGACGAGCGCCTCCGCCTCCGCAACACTCGTGGTCACCGCGGTGAACGACGTGCCCACCTGCACCGCGCTCCCGGCGACGACGACCTCCACGGGCGTGACGACGGAAGTGCCGCTGCGCTGCACGGACGCGGACCCCGGCGACGTGCTCGCCTATGCGGTCGGCGCCTCGCCCGCGCACGGTGCGGAGAGCGTCGCCGGTGCCGTAGCGACGTTCGTACCCGAGGCCGGGTTCAGCGGCGACGACAGTTTCCTCGTGACGGTGTCGGACGGCTCCACGACCGCCTCGCTGCTCGTGCGGGTGCGGGTGCGGGCGCCGCTTGCTCCGGCCCCCGATCCCACGCCGACCCCGGCGCCGACGCCCGACGCGGTGCCGGCAGCGCCCGCGGGTGGAGCGGCGAACACCCAGACGCCCGACACGACCGCCCCGAGCTGCAGCGTGGTGCTGACGCCGCGCCAGCGCCTCGCCACGGTGGCTTCCAAAGGCCTCTCAGCGCGGGCGACCTGCTCCGAGGCGAGCACGGCCCTCGCAACCTTGACAGTCGACGCCAGGACAGCTCGTGCGCTCGGCCTGCAGGGTCCTGCCGCGACGCGCATCGGTGCCACGACGCTGCGCTTGGCGAAGGGCCGAGCGAGCCAGCTGCGCGTCCCGCTCACTCCGGCGGCCCGAAGCCGGATCAAGCGCGTCAAGGTCGTGCGAGTGACGCTCACCGTGGTGTCCACGGACGCAGCCGGGAACTCGGGGACCCGCCGCGTCGCCGTGACCCTGCGCTGACCGGCCGTATGAGGGGCGTCAGGCCGCGACCGCTGAGGATGGTGCTGCGCGGACGAACTCGGGGGGAGCGGGAAGGGGCCTCGCACCGCCGTGCTCGGGATGTCGCGTCCACAGCTCGCAGCGCAGGTGATCGTCGCGAAGGAGGTCCGCCGCCGGGACAGGCGCGCCGGCTGCGCGCAGGCGCGCGGTGCTCTCGCGATGCGAGGCGAGCGCGAACGCGAGCGAGCGGTACTCGATCGAGGCGACGGTCGGGATGTCGTCGCCCTGCATCTCGTCCACCGCGTCGCGCAGGCCGCCGCGGGCGAGCAGCAGGGCGTCGAGGTCCTGCCGTCGCAGCAGGCCCGCCTCGACCTCCGGCGACAGGTGATGCCACAGGGTGCGCGCCTGCTCCTTGACCGCGCCCCAGACGAACCACGCCGTCGCGGCGAACGCCGGCGCGAACACGAACGGGTACACCGTGAGCCCGTACCGGTTCCACGTGCCGTGGATAACCATGGAGATCGCGAGGCCGGTGAGCACGATGAGCGCGGATCGCACCCGGCCGAAACTCCCTGCGGCGACCATGCCGATCGCGACGCCGGTCGCGAGCGTGAAGAACGGGTGCAGGAAGGGCGTGGTCAGACCCCGGATCACCCACAGCTCGAAGACCCGGGCGATCCCGTACTGCTCCAGCGAGTTGATGTAGTAGTTGACGTTCTCGATGAACGCGAACCCGAGGCCGATCATCGTCGCGAAGATCACCCCGTCGAGCTTGCTGGTGATCGTGCCCCGGCGGAAGCGCAGGATCCAGAGCAGACACGCGGCCTTGATGATCTCCTCGACCACCGGGGCTCCGTAGACAGCGGTCGCGTCCCAGCTGGTGCGAGCGGCGAGCATCGGGTTGATCCAGGCGGCGACGAGGTACGCCACCCCGCTGCCCCAGAGGAAGCACCGCAGCAGCAGCCACGGCGAGTCGGGCTCGAACCGGTCGAGCCAGAGCGCGATCGAGACCAGGGTCGGCACGGTCGCGCACGCGAGCAGCACCGGCAGCACGCCGCCGAGCCCGTCGTCCACGAGCCGAGAGCCGGTCATCGCGACCGCGAATGCGACCGCGACGACGACGAGCACGCCGACCTCGGTCAGCAGCGAGCGGACGATGCTCCGACGATGGGGCGTGGCCGCGCTACGCATGGGGGTCAACCCGCCGCGCCGCCGGCGGATCCGGCCGCGCCACCAGCAGAGCCGGCCGCACCTCCAGCGGAGCCGACAGAACCTCCCGCAGAGCCGGCCGAGCCGCCTGCTGCGCCTCCCCGGCTGCCCGCCGATCCGGCGGAGCCCCCGACCGCGCCACCCTGCGAGCCGCTGTAGCCGCCCTGCGAGCCGGCGGTGCCGCCGCGAGTGCCGGCCTTGCCCGTGGACGAGCCGCCTCGTCCAGCAGCCGCGTCCTTGCCCGTCGTCAGCACGCCGGTCGCGAACAGGAGGCCGAGCGCCACTGCGAGGACCAGGAACGCACCCGCGGGAATCAGCCACGCGGGGCGGGGCTGGACGGGCATCGGGTCACCGGGGTTCGACATGCGTTGCTCCTGTGGGCCGTTCATCGGACCGCAGGCATCGGCAGAAATGTGAACGAACGTGAGTCGCGTCGCCGACCACACGGACCCCGGCGCACGGATGCGCTCGGGGCCCGTGCTGCGTTCAGCCGTAGGTGTAGAAGGTGTTTCCGATCAGCTGACCGTTGTAGCGGTAGTAGCAGACCTGTGAGTACCGATTCGTGTTCGCGTTGACGCGACCGGCCAAGCGCCACGGGGTGCACGAGATGTACCCGGGGCGTGCCTCGGCAGCCGGCGCCATGACTGCGGCGAGTGCGAGCGCGCTGACCGAGATGAGCATGAGCTTCTTCAAGCGAGACCTCCAGTGGGGATTTCGTCCACCGTCGAGGCGCCGCCCGCCCGGGTCAATGGGCCACGGGGACCGGTTCCTCACGCACCCATGCCGTCAACCGGGGTTGCCTGCTTTTGGGCGTCCAATCCCTGAACGACACAGGCCCCGGCGCGCGAACGCGCTCGGGGCCTGTCGTGCTCGAGGTCGGTGCGTCGCCACAAGGGGGGACGGGGGCGACGCTGACTGCTCGGGCGGGCGTGCGGCACGTTCGGGGGGACGAAGCTGCCGGGCGCAAAGGGGGGACGAGGCGACCGGCGGCAGGTGCTGCACGCTGTATGTGCCCTTCTATCGGGGGCCGCGGCGTGGCCTGTTTCACGAAACGGGCCAACCCGTGGCCGCCATCTCGAGGTGGTCCGGCATACTTCCGCGCATGAGTGACGCGCCCTCCCACATCCGCTACGCCGCGATCGGCGACTCGTTCTCCGAGGGCGTCGGCGACGAGCTCGCTGACGGCCACGTGCGCGGGTGGACCGACCTGGTCGCGCAGGGGTGGGCCGAGGCGCTGGGCGAGCCGATCGAGTACGCGAGCTTCGCGGTGCGCGGCAAGCTGATCG
>JAOPYS010000463.1 GCA_025964465.1 Thermoleophilia bacterium | reverse complement strand
CATGCAGGACCACCCCCGCTCGGCGGGCGCCGCGGCCGCGCTGCTCTGCGCGCTGCGCTACCTCTTCGGCGGCATCGCCGCGCCGCTCGTCGGCCTCGGCGGCGACGACACCGCCGTGCCCATGGGCATCGTCATCGCGGCGCTCGCCGCCGCAGCCCTCGCCTGCGCGCTCGCGTCCGCGCGCATGCACCGCCCGCCGGCAGCCGCGACGCCTCAGTAGGTCGGCGTGTGGGCGTCGTTCGCCGCAGTGAGCGTCTTGCTCTCCGGGCTCCCCTGCTGGCGCAGGTAGATGCTGAACACCACCATGCACCCCACCGCGAGGAACTCGCTCTGCCAGTTCTGCAGCGACCGCTCCCAGAAGTCGGCGCCGCGCACGTAGCTCGCCCACGTCACGGCCGCCTGCTTGTGGTCGAGCTGGTCCGCGTTGTACTCGCGCCAGTTGCCGATGCTCTGCGCCGCCCACGTCGCGAAGAAGATGGCCGTCATCACGATCAGCAGCGAGTTGGCGTACAGCTGCCCGCGCAGGCCCGTCACGTGCTCGTCCGTCCCGACCTCGTCAGGGTCCTTGGATTCGGACGAGCCGCGCTGCACGAGGAAGATCGTGGCGCCGATGAAGAGGCTGAACTGCAGGAACTCGCTCTGCCAGTTCTCCATGACGTGGCCCCAGAACGTCGGGCCCTTCACGTACTCCCACTGGCTGATCGCCGACCCGCCGTGCTCGAGCTGGTCGGCGTTGAACACCCGCACCCCGGCGACCGCCTGACCGACCAGGGCAGCGACGAGGATGACGAAGAAGAAGATCGACAGGCCGTTGGAGCGGATCCACTTCATCCGTGCACCGCCCCCGACCAGAAGGCGAGCGCGAGGCCCACGACGATCGTGAGCGCGTAGATCGTGAACATGGTTCGCATCCCCCGAATTTCGAGGGGCGGGTCGCGGCTCCTGCCCGGGCCGCATGCCCGGACGCAATCAGATGCCGTACTTGCTGGCGAGCCGGTCCTCGGCTGCGTCGTACTGCGCGAACGACGCGGCCGACACGTTGGCGTGCGTGAACGCCGTGGTGCCCGGCTGGAGCTTGAGCAGCGTCGTGTTGGCGGGGCGCGCGCGCTTGAGCGCGTCCTGCTGCGAGGTCGGCACGATCGGGTCGGCGGTGGAGCCGGCGAGGAGCAGCTCGGCCTTGATCGACCCGGCCTGGGCCACCGGGCTGTTCGCCGCCAGGCCCTTCGCGCCGAACGCCTTCACGGCCTTCGCGCCCTCCTGGTCCTGGCGCGCGGTGCCCTTCAGGTTGGCGAGGTCGGTCGCGCCGGCCTTGGAGACGACGAACGCCACGTCGGGGCGCTTGGCCGCGACCATGAGCGCCAGCTGCCCGCCGGCCGAGGATCCGAGCGCGCCGACGGGCACGCCGGCGCCCTGCGACTGGCGGATGGCGTCGTAGAACTTGGTGACGTCCGCGATGCTCTTTCCGCCGGCGGCGTAGTCGACGTTGACCGTCATCCAGCCACGGGCCTGCCAGCGCGCGGCGTCCGCCTCCATCGAGGTGACGCGCGCGGAGCCGACGTCGTACCAGCCGCCTCCGTGCACCACCATCATGACGCCCTTGGGGGCCTGCCCCGCGAACTGGCCGGTCGGCAGGCCGACGCGGTGCTCGGGCGCGGCTGCGCCGCCGAACTGCTTCGAGATCGCCGCCTCGAGCTGCTTGGGATCGGTGTTGACGGCCTTCTTCGGCGCCGCCGCGGCGGTTGCCGTCGCGGTGGTCGCGCCGCCGGCCGTGGTGGCGGCCGTCGAGGTGAGGTTGGAGGCGCCGAGCGTCGCCTGCGCGTCAGTCGGCACCGCCGCCGTCGAGCCTGTGGCCGCGACCTCGCCCCCGCCGCCGGCGGCGACGTTCGCGGTCGCGGAACTGGGCAGGGTGGGCAACGCCCCTCCGGTCGCACTCATGCATCCACACATCTCGAAGACCTGTCCCTGTCGTCCCACGTTCCGCGCAGCGTCACTGCAGCGAGCTTCCGTCCACCCTCCAAGGTAGGTCAGATCGAGGGCGCGTCAAGGCTCGACGACGCGCGGGTAGGCTGCGGGCGATGAACGACCTCGCCCGCAGCGTGCAGCGCACGTACCTGACGCTCATGCTGGGCAACACCCTGGCCGCGTCGTTCATCTGGGGGATCAACACGCTGTTCCTGCTCGACGCCGGGCTCAGCAACTTCGAGGCGTTCGCCGCCAACGCGTTCTTCACCGCCGGGATGGTGCTGTTCGAGATCCCGACCGGCGTGGTCGCCGACACGATGGGTCGGCGCACCTCCTACCTGCTCGGCACGCTCACGCTCGCCGCGACCACAGCCCTGTACTGGATGCTGTGGCAGACGCACGCGCCGTTCTGGGCGTGGGCCGTCGTGTCGGTGCTGCTGGGGCTCGGTTTCACGTTCTTCTCCGGGGCGGTGGAGGCATGGCTGGTCGACGCCCTCCACCACGCGGAGTACGACGGGCAGCTCGAGACCGTGCTCGGCCGCGGCCAGGTCGTGACGGGCATCGCCATGCTCGGCGGCTCCGCGGCGGGCGGCGTGATCGCCCAGGCCACCAACCTCGGCGTGCCCTTCCTCATGCGCGTCGCCGTGCTGCTCGTGATGTTCGTGGTCGCGGCGCGCACGATGCGCGACCTCGGGTTCGAGCCCGAGCGCGGCACGGGCCCGATGCACGCGGTCAGCGTCACCTTCCACGCGTCGATCGAGCACGGCCTGCGCAACCCGCCCGTGCGCTGGGTGATGATCGCCGCGCCGTTCACCGCAGGCGTCGGCTTCTACGCGTTCTACGCCCTGCAGCCGTACCTGCTCGAGCTCTACGGCGACCCGGACGCCTACGCGGTGGCGGGCGCCGCGGCGGCCATCGTCGCGGGCGCGCAGATCGTCGGCGGCCTGTCGGCCACACGCATCCGCGGCCTGTTCCGAAAGCGCACGTCGGCGCTGCTGCTGACGACCGTCGTCAGCTCGGCCCTGCTGGTGGCGCTCGGCGTGACCAGCGTCTTCTGGATCGCGATCGTGCTGCTCGCCGCGTGGAGCATGATGTTCGCGGCGACCATGCCGATCCGCCAGGCCTACGTGAACGACATGATCCCGTCCAAGCAGCGCGCGACCGTGCTGTCGTTCGACTCGCTCATGGGCAGCGC
>JAOPYS010000442.1 GCA_025964465.1 Thermoleophilia bacterium | reverse complement strand
GGGGAGGGGCACTGGACGCGGCGGGTGGTGGGCGCGACAGCCGGGTGCCATGAGCATCAGCAGCCTCACTCCCGTCTTCGCCTCGCCCACCGGAATCGACCGGCTCGGCTTCCCCACGTACGGCCGCCTGCCGGGCGGGGTGCCGAACCCACCGAACGCCATGCACGAGGCGCAGGAGCTGGCCACGGTCGAGCAGCTCAACGCCCGCGCCAACGCCAGCCCGGAGGCGGTGCGCTTCACGGAGTACCTCTCCGACCGCGGCGGGTTCGGGATCTGGAAGGACTTCGCCAAGCAGTACCGCCAGACGACCGGGTTCGTCCGCGGGTGGGTCGGCACCGGGCTGATGATGGCGGCGGTGGGCGTCACGACGCTCAAGGCCCAGATGGCCAAGCGCTCCTACGACCGGCTGCGCCCGTATCAGGTCGACCCGTCCATCCGCACGATCGGCAAGCTGCCGAAGGACGCGAGCTTCCCGTCCGGCCACGCGAGCTCGGCGTACGCCGCCGCCACGGTGCTCAGCACGCTGTGGCCGGCGCGGGCGCAGGAGTTCGGCTGGTGGGCCCGCCAGACCGCGCTGAGCCGCGTGCACGCCGGTGTGCACTTCCCGAGCGACGTGCAGGTCGGCGCGCAGCTCGGCATCCGCACCGGGCTCGCGGCGACGTCGATCCTGCGCTGATCAGCCGAGCGCGATGCGGTCGCGCACTGCCTGCTCGATGCGCGCCACCGCGGCGGGCTGGTCGGTGACGACCCCGATCTCGCGCGTCGACCGGATCGATGCACCCCGCCCGAGTGGGCGGTGGTGGAGGTAGGGCGTGCCGAGCCAGGCGCGCCCGTCCGAGACGATCACGTTGGCGTGGAGCGAGCCACCCTCGATGCCCAATTCGTGCACGGTCGCGCCGGCCTCGCGCAGCGCTCGGCCGTCGGACCCTCGCACCGAACGGGAGGCGACGGTGACGTCCGCGCCGGCCGCCGCGCTCCCCGCGATCAGCCGCACCGAGTCCACGTCGTGCAGGCGCTTCGTGGCGACGAGCAATTGCCCGCGCGCGCTGCCGAGCAGCTCCTCGACCATCGGGGTGAGCGTCGCGACCCCGGCGAGCGGGTCATTGATGCCGATCCCGTGCGCGCGTGCGAGCAGGGCGGCCGCCCGGATCGCGTCGGCGTCGCCGGAGAGGCTCGCGCGCTGCAGGCTCGCCAGCGCGCGGCTCGCGTCGGCTCCGAGCAGCGCCGTCAGGTCGAACCGGCCGGCCGATTCGGGGATGAAGGCCGCGGTGCTGATCGCGGCTCGATCGCCGGAGCTGATCGCCTTGCCGTGGTTCTTGGCCGGCCAGGCACCGTACTCCACGAGCCGCGCGCCGGCCGCCTCCAGCTCGGGCCGGTGCTGCAGGTCGGCGAACTCGGGGTCGAGCAGCACGCCGACGTGCCCACGGCCGGTCGCCGCCCCCACCTCCCGCGCGAGCTCGGGGTCGGTCAGCTCGAAGGCGTCGACGAGCAGCTCGCCGGAGGCGTCGCGGGCGATCGAGCGGAGGGCGTCCAGCGACTCGCGCCCGCCGACCACCACCCGGAGGCCCCGCGCGTATCCGTCGCCGCCCACCACGTCTCGCGTCCCCCCGCATCCCGTCGGTCCTGCTCCCGTGTATCGAGGCCCGGACCACGACCGTCGCGCCTTCCCGCTAGGGTGTGTCACCCGCCCGCGCGCACGCAGGTCGAATCGCACCCCTCCGTTCCGCGCGGCTGACGTACCGCGAGGAGCAGCGCGCACATGACCGCACCCAGCACCGGACCCGCATCGGCCCCGTCGCCGGAGACGGCCGGGCACCTCCCGCCGTACGTGCCCGCCGAGCTCGAGCCGAGGTGGCGCGCCGAGTGGGAGCGCGCGAACGTCGCGGGCAGCGAGCTCACGGACGAGAACGCCGAGCAGCCGCGCTCGTACGTGCTGGAGATGCTGCCGTACCCGTCGGGCCGCCTGCACATGGGGCACGTCAAGAATTACACGATGGGTGACGTCATCACCCACTTCCGCCGTCGCAACGGCGCGGTCGTGCTGCACCCGATGGGCTACGACAGCTTCGGCCTGCCGGCGGAGAACGCCGCCATCAAGACGGGCGGCCACCCGCTCGAGGTGACCGAGGACAACATCCTCGGCATCGAGGAGGACTTCGAGCACCTGGGCTGGTCGATCGACTGGACCCGCAAGCTCGCCACGCACCGGCCCGACTACTACCGCTGGACGCAGTGGATCTTCCTGCGCTTCTACGAGAAGGGCCTGGCCTACCGCAAGGAGGCTCCCGTCAACTGGTGCCCGGTCGACCAGACCGTGCTCGCCAACGAGCAGGTCGTCGACGGGGCGTGCGAGCGGTGCGGCGCGATCGTGGAGAAGCGCTCGCTCAACCAGTGGTACTTCAAGATCACCGACTACGCGCAGCAGCTGCTCGACGACATGGACGGGCTGGGCGGCTGGCCCGAGCGCGTGCTGACCATGCAGCGCAACTGGATCGGGCGCAGCGAGGGCGCGCGCGTCTTCTTCCACCAGCGCGACCTGGGGGAGGACCTGGAGGTCTTCACCACGCGGCCCGACACGCTGCACGGCGCGACGTTCTTCGTGCTGGCCCCCGAGCACCCGGCCGTGGCGCGGCTCGTCGCCGGCACCGAGGCGGAGTCTGCGGTCGCGGCGTACGTCGAGGCGGCCAAGTCGCTCTCCAACATCGACCGCTCCAACGCCGAGCGCGACAAGACGGGCGTCGACACCGGGCGCACCGTCACCAACCCCGTGACGGGGGAGGAGATCCCGGTCTGGGTCGCCGACTACGTGTTGCCCGACTACGGCTCGGGTGCACTGATGGCGGTGCCGGCCCACGACGCGCGCGACCACGCGTTCGCGGAGCGGTTCGGGCTGCCGGTCACGCGCGTGGTGGAGTCGGCGCCGGGCGCCGCCGACGAGCTGCCCTTCTGCGCGAAGGACGGGGTGCTCGTGGGCTCGGGCGAGGCCTCCGGGCAATCGATCGCCGACGGCGCGCGGACCATCGTCGAGGGCCTGGGCGACCGCGCGGAGTTCACCGTCAACTTCCGCCTGCGCGACTGGCTGCTGTCGCGGCAGCGCTACTGGGGCTGCCCCATCCCCGTGGTGCACTGCGACCAGTGCGGCGTGGTGCCGCTCGACGACGACGAGCTGCCGGTGCTGTTGCCGGACGTGCGCGACTACCAGCCCAAGGGCCAGTCGCCGCTGGCCACGGCGGAGGAGTGGGTGAAGGTCAACTGCCCGCGCTGCTCGAGCCTCGCGCGGCGCGAGACCGACACGATGGACACGTTCGTCGACTCGTCGTGGTACTTCCTGCGCTACGCCGACCCGCACAACGCGCACGCGCCGTTCGACCGCGAGGTCGTGGATCGCTGGCTGCCGGTCGACCAGTACATCGGCGGCGTCGAGCACGCGATCCTGCACCTGCTCTACGCGCGGTTCTTCACCAAGGTCTTCCACGACCTGGGGATGGTGGGCTTCCGCGAGCCGTTCACGAACCTGTTCACGCAGGGGATGATCACCAAGGACGGCGCCAAGATGTCCAAGTCGAAGGGCAACACGGTGGCGCCCCTCGACCTGGTCGAGCGGTACG